>JAQXZD010000115.1 GCA_029227035.1 Lachnospiraceae bacterium | reverse complement strand
GGTATGGAATTGAACTGTCGGAAGAGAATCACAAGCAGTTCTACATTTCAGAGGGATTTGCGCATGGTTTTCTCGTTCTGAGTGACGTGGCAAAGTTCTGTTATAAGGTGACGGATTTTTACCGCCCGGATGATGAAGGTGGACTGGCATGGAACGATCCGGAGATTGGAATTGTATGGCCGCAGGTAGAGGGAAGCTATCGAGGAACGGCATCTGCGGAGGGATACCGGTTGTCGGATGGCACTGCACTGAATATGGCAGAGAGAGATCAGAAGTGGTCTACTATTGCACACAGCCCCATAAAGTGATAGGATACAGACATGTCCGCGTGCTACTATAATGCAGCACGAGAGATGCTTTGGCCGAATTATACAAAGGTAATATTCCCAGCTTGTTTAGTTGCGCACCTTGCGGCGCACGTTGCAAGAAAAGGGGGGACTAATTTGGAAAGGATGCGAGGTGACTGAAATTGGCTCATTATAATGAATCAATTAGAAAGGTAAATGGAAAATCAATTAGAGTGGTAACATTAGCGGATAAAGGAAAATTGGTTGAACAGAACATTATTTCCAAAGAGGATGCGGAGATGGATGAGAGGGCTTCATTTGCGGTAAAAGCAGCAGTGGAAAAAGCTAAGGTTTGCAAAAAACCGATTGCCAGATATGATATGAAAACTCATAAAGCGTATATGGAATTAGAGAATGGAGCTCGAAAAGATGGAAACTAAAAAACCAATGTTACTTGTATTTGCTGGACCGAATGGTTCGGGAAAGAGTACGATAACAGATTATTTGGGAACAGTTGGGGAGTATACGAATGCGGATGATATTGTCAAAGCCATGGGGATTGATAATAAGCAGGCGGCAGAGATTGTTGAAAAGAAAAGATATGAAGCGATAGAATCCAAGTTAGATTTTACATTCGAAACAGTGCTATCTTCAGAATACCCAATGAGAGTCATTCGAAAGGCGAAAGAGGAAGGCTATTTTATTAAGTGTATCTTTGTTTTGACAATTGATCCGGAAGTTAATATTTTACGAGTAGATGCCAGAGTATCCGGTGGAGGACATGATGTGCCTAAAGATAAGATCCGGGACAGATATTATAAATCATTAGGTAATGTAAAAGAATTAATAGATTTGTGCGATATATTGCATATATATGATAATACAAGGGAAGAGGCTGTGAGAATTTTGAGAAAGCATAAGGAAGAAGATATAACTATTTTTCCGAATGATTTATGGGATGAAGAAAGAATTATTAATTTAGTCTGTTAGGAGGCATAATCCCCACAAAGTGATAGGATACAGACATGTCCGCGTGCAGTCGCAGCGTAAAACAGGGGCATGTTTTACAGAAAGGATAAATTTATGTCAGATATGATAGAACAATTTCACACCAAAGAAGATTTTGATGTATACTGGAAGGAGCATTACGTTCCTCTTACTTATGCGGATGTGAAGGATGCCTATGAGGATTTTGTCAAGGCATCGGACAAGCACATTTTTCTGTCGGATTATGAGGAAGGCGGGGCGGTCAGCAGGGAGGATTTCATGGATAATCTTTCCCAGGCGGCGCAGTTTACGTTTCAGGATAGTCTGACGGAGGCATTTTATGAGAAGAATCCGGATTTGTATGAGACGGCATTTGCCATCTATGAGGAAGAGCAGATGAACGGAGCCGGGGATTCGAATATTGCAGCGGTATTCCATGAAGAGTATCATCGTCTGTATGGAGAGTTCTTGTTGGAAATGTATGATGCGTGTTATAAATAATCAGGTTAGATAATTTTAGGAGGATAAGATGACAGTATATGATGAGTTGGTTGCCCGCGGTCTGATTGCGCAGGTGACGGATGAAGAGGAGATTAAGGAACTGATTAACAACGGCAAGGCAGTGTTTTATATCGGATTTGATCCGACTGCGGACAGTCTCCATGTGGGACACTTTATGGCGCTTTGTCTGATGAAGCGTCTGCAGATGGCAGGCAATAAGCCGATTGCGTTGATTGGCGGCGGTACGGCCATGATCGGAGATCCGTCCGGACGGACGGATATGCGTCAGATGATGACGAAGGAAACTATTCAGCATAACGTGGAGTGCTTCAAGAAGCAGATGAGTCGTTTTATTGAATTTGGAGATGATAAGGCACTTCTTGTCAATAATGCAGACTGGCTGATGGATTTGAATTATATTGATGTTTTGCGCGAAGTCGGAGCACATTTTTCCGTTAACCGCATGCTGACCGCAGAGTGTTACAAGCAGCGTATGGAGAAGGGACTGAGTTTCCTGGAATTCAATTATATGATTATGCAGAGTTACGATTTCTATACGCTGTACCAGAAGTACGGATGTAATATGGAGTTCGGTGGAGATGACCAGTGGAGTAATATGCTGGGCGGAACAGAGCTGATTCGCCGTAAACTGGGCAAGGATGCTTATGCTATGACCATTAACCTGCTTCTGAATTCAGAAGGCAAGAAGATGGGTAAGACGCAGTCCGGAGCGGTATGGCTGGATCCGAATAAGACTTCCCCGTTTGATTTCTTCCAGTATTGGAGAAACGTTGCGGATTCGGATGTGCTGAAGTGCATTCGTATGCTGACCTTCCTTCCGCTGGAGCAGATTGATGAGATGGAGAGCTGGGAAGGTGCACAGCTCAATGAGGCAAAAGAGATTCTGGCTTATGAGCTGACCAAGCTGGTACACGGCGAGGAAGAAGCACAGAAGGCAAAAGAAGCCTCTCATGCACTTTTCGCAGGAAACGGAGTATCTGCAGACATGCCGACGGTTGAGGTGACCAAAGCTGATTTTGCGGATGGAAAAATGGATATTATGGCAGTTCTTGTCAAGGCGTCTCTTTCGGACAGCCGTTCCGATGCTCGCCGTGCTGTGCAGCAGGGCGGAGTTTCCGTGGATGGAGAGAAAGTTACCGATATCACTACGAGCTATATACCGGAAGATTTCTCCGGAGACGGACGGGTGATTAAAAGAGGAAAGAAAAAGTTTGCCAAGCTGAAATGTATTGACTAAGCATATGTGAAGCACGGGTGTTATCCCGTGCTTTTCGTTTGAATGGGAATAAGGGAAGGAGACGTTATGAGTAAAAAGAAATCCAAGGAGCCGGATATACGAAAGACACCCGGATTTTTGCCGAAGTATTCGGACTATTATTTTGAAAAGAAGAAACAATCCCGTATGGGATGGATTTTTGCAACGTTTTATCCGTCTTTCCTGACCTTCTGTGCAGATATCGAGACACATTTTGAGTATTTCTGGATGCACGTAGTCTGTGGAGTTTTTGGGGTTTTGTTTGTTTTGGTTCTCGTGATCGAGCCGCTTGTCTTAAAAGGGCGCAAGAAGCTTGGGATTTATCTGCAGCCGACGCAGGCGTTGCGCGTGGGCTTATGGGGGAAGGAAAGTCCTGTTTACTATTCGGAGATGGATGCCGCCGTTTCGTCAGGGAGGGTGTCGTTTGAGGATACCGGAATACAGATTGGGCAGGGACCAAACAAGATGGTGTTCCATTATGAGATTGGAGATTCAGAGGCACAGAAACATGTGGAGGAATGTTACGGGATGCTGCAGAGTCACATCCGTGCAAAGCTTCCGCGTTATGAGAAAAAGGCACTGGATCTTCTGGACAGGCGATTTTTTTATGAAAGGAGCAGGAAACGCTGTGTGCTTTCACTGTTTTTGGCAGTGTTAAGCTTTTGGCTTTTCTGCCTGCCGGGGGTGAATACCTTAGAATATGCGATTGTCTTATGTGCCATTTTTGGAATCTGGGATTGCGTATCATTGAAAACACTGTTTCAAAGCGCTGTATTCTCCCATAGGACAACGAAGGCTTTGCATGAAATTTATGCAGATTATCCCCACGGACATCTGGGTTGGGACAAAAGCGGCTATCTGTGGTTTGGTGTGATGGCGGTGTTTACGGTTCTGTGTAATTGTGCAATTATCTTATCACTGTAAGGAGCAGAGGGATGTTAGAGGAAAAGAGATACGAACTGAAAAATTGGAAAAATGTGATACATACCACCTGGGATCCCCAAGGTCCCGGCGTAATCCGGATTCACATGATTCCGCCGAAATTCCATTGGTTTCGGACGGCGCCGGCAATTGTGATTCTCAACGGGCAGGAGATACTGCCGCTCAATGAATCGTGGGCAATCCTTTTGACCGAGTTTGTGAACCGTGTCAATGCTTTCGGACCGGGGGAGATGAGCGAGAAAGATCTGGAGTTTGTGCTGCAGGACGTCTTTCATAATGTGCGCAAGGTTTATCCTTCCGTTTCGGATGAGGAGTTAAAGGAAGATCTGGGTACCATAATTGAAACTTTTGAGGCGGTGATTCACGGGGAGGTTCCCCGGCAGGAGATAGGACTTCTCAGTATCGGCGAATATGCACCGCATATGACAGCGCCGCACCGGATGGATCTCATGGTATCTGCCATGGCACAGAACGGACAATGGCATTGCAATCAGAAATGTCTGCACTGCTATGCGGCGGGGCAGGCCCTGGCGGAGACACCGGAGTTGTCAACCGAGGAGTGGAAACGGATTATCGACAATTGCAGGAAAGCGGAAATCCCACAGATTACCTTTACCGGTGGAGAACCGACTTTGCGGAAGGATTTGTGTGAGCTGGTGGCACATGCGCGCTGGTTTATTACGCGGCTGAATACCAACGGAGTGTTGCTGACACCGGAGCTTTGTAAAAAACTGGTGGAGGCAGAACTGGACAGTGTCCAGGTGACGTTCTATTCTGCAAATCAGGAAGTGCATAACAGGCTGGTGGGGGCAGAGAATTACGAAAAGACGCTTGCAGGCATCAAAAATGCGCTGGCGGCAGGGCTGAATCTCAGTATCAATACGCCGCTTTGCAGTCTGAATCAGGATTATGTTCAGACTTTACGGTTTTTGAAGGAGCTGGGGGTAAGGTATGTCACCTGTTCCGGGCTGATTGTTACCGGAAATGCGGTAAAAGAGGATTCCGTTGTAACGCAGCTTTCGTCGGATGTCATCTACGGGATTGTCAGGGAAGCTTCGGAATACTGTTTTGCCAACGGCATGGAGATAAACTTTACTTCGCCCGGCTGGATTGCGGAAGAGAAGCTGAAAGCACTGGGGCTGGATGTACCGTCCTGTGGTGCCTGCCTAAGCAATATGGCGGTTACACCGGACGGCAAAGTAATTCCTTGTCAAAGCTGGCTTTCGGAGGAGACTCTGGGAGATATGCAGAAGGACTCATGGAAAAAGATATGGAACTATCCGGTATGTAAAAAGCACAGGGCATTTTCGGCACAGATGAAGCAGGTATGCCCGCTTCGCGGAAAGGCAGGTGAAGCGAAGTGTTAAAGAAATTTCTGCATTTTATGTATGCATGTTTTCTGGTGGTGATCATTGGCTGCAGCAGTGAAGCGGTCTCTGCCCAGACCGGTTATCTGGATGAGATTCTTGATTATACCATAGATGTGAAGCCTTACGAGGACGGATCGCTGGACATGACTTACCATATTACATGGAAGGTGTTGGACAGTTCGTCTGATGGACCGCTGGAATGGGTAAAAATCGGTGTGCCGAATGAGTACATAGAAGATATTGAGGCACTGAGCAGCAATATAGATGAGATTCAATTCTGGTATCATGACGGAGAGTATATCCGGATTGATTTTAACAGGGAGTATTATGCCGGAGAAGTGGTGAAGTTTGATTTCCGATTCCGGCAGCATCAGATGTACAGGCAGGAGGGTGCGGCAAGAGTATATACTTATACGCCGGGCTGGTTTGATGAAATCGATGTGGATTCCCAAAAAATCCGATGGGACAGTTCCGGAATCACGGAGGCATCGGCGGGATATGCGGAAGAGGACGGCTGTTATGTATGGGAGACTTCGCTGCCGGCAGGAAATCGTAAGACAGTGGAGATTACATATCCGGAGAGTGCTTTTTCATCGGAAGACAGTATGAAGGTTTCTGCCGCGGGATATCTGAAGAATCCGCTTCTGGTGGCGCTGGTGGGTATTCCGATTCTGGTGAGTATCCTGTTTATGGTGTTGCGTAAAAGGATAGAGAAGAAGGACTATTATCATAAACATAAGGGTATGGGTGCGGTTTATCATTCGACGGCGGGGCGCTATCGCGGTCATTCCGGCGGACACTGCGCCTGCGCGTGTGCCTGTGCTTGCGCCTGCGCCGGAGGCGGACGGGCCGGATGTTCCACAAAAGATTTTTATGGAACAAAACTGGAGACCAGGAAAATAAGAAAGGCCTTGGATTCTTTTTAAGGGAATGTTAAGATTCTTCGCGTTCTATGGTAAGAAAAGCATGGTAGGATAAGTACATCAAATGGAACAAGGGAGGAAATCATATGTGGAAGAGATCAGAGTTGAAAGCAAAAGCGAAGGTTTCGTTTAAGAGAAATTATTGGCGAAGCGTGTTAATCAGTCTGCTTTTTGCATTGCTTGTGGGTGGAGGCACTTCGGTGGCATCATCAAGCAGTTGGAGAGAAGAGGCAGACCAGACGGTAGACGGCGAGGAGAGCAGTCTAGAGGAGGATATCGAAGAACTTGCAAAGGATGAGGAGTTCAAGGAGAGAATCCAGAGTATGGATAAGAAAACCCTGACGATTTATATGGTCGGATTTTTCATTGGAGCTTCGATAGTATTTCTTGTCATTATGGCGCTTTGTATCCTGTTGGACGTGTTTGTGTGCAATCCGGTGGAAATCGGCTGCGACCGGTATTATATCCGAAATCTCCGGGAGCCGGCACAGGTAGGGAATATCGGTTATGTGTTTGACAGCAATTATAAGAGTATGGTAAAGACCATGTTCTTCAGGGATCTGTATGTTTTCCTGTGGACCTTGCTTCTGGTGATTCCGGGTATTGTTAAGGCATACCAGTACATGATGATTCCGTATCTGCTGGCAGAGAATCCGGAGATGACGAAGGAGCAGGCATTCGCAGAGAGCAAGCGTATGATGTCAGGTCAGAAATGGAGAGCTTTTGTGCTGGATCTGTCATTCATCGGTTGGGAGATTCTTTCTCTGTTAACATTCGGACTGGTTGGAATTTTCTATGTGAATCCGTACCGCGATTCAACACACGCAGCACTGTATGAGAAGCTTCGCTACAGTAACTAATACAACAAATCGGAGCAGTTTTTAAAAGGGATGAGGAGTAGATATGGAGTACACAGTATTGATTGCGGATGATGAGCCGGAAATCCGGGATTTGCTCCGGCTCTATCTGGAAAATGAGCATTATCAGGTAATTGAAGCAGAGGACGGACAGCAGGCACTTGACCTGCTGCGCCGTCAGAAACCGAATCTGTGCATTTTAGACATCATGATGCCTAAGATGGACGGATTTCATGTGCTTCAGGAGATACGGAAGGAGAGTAACATTCCCATTATGATTCTTTCGGCAAAGGGAGCAGATTCGGAGAAGATTCTGGGACTGAATCTTGGAGCGGATGATTATCTTGCGAAACCCTTTAATCCGCTGGAAGCCGTGGCGCGTGTGAATTCCAATATTCGCCGTTTTTATGCGCTTGGAACAGAGCAGAAGACAGAGCAGGTGATTACGGTGCGGGATCTGACGTTGGATACGGAGGCGTGTGTATTGAAAAAAGGGGATACCTGTATCGAGCTTACCTCCGTGGAGTATCGTATCATGGAGCTTTTCATGAAGCATCCCGGAAAAGTCTATACAAAGCAACAGATTTACGAGACCGGTTGGGAAGATGCCTATGTGGTAGCGGACAACAATATCATGGTCTGCATCAGTAAGCTGCGGGCAAAGCTGGATGAGGATCCGTCTGCTTATATTCGTACCATCCGGGGATTGGGATATCGTTTGGAGAGTTAGAGTACATATGCGAGAAGAAAAGCTTCAGTGGTTTTTGATAAAAAAGTTTATACAGATTCTTCTGATCGTGAGTCTGGCGGCTTATGGGATTACGATGTTTATCAATCGTATGGTCTGGCCGATTGTTCTGGATGAATTTTTCCCGGAACACCATGGAACGGTTATGCTGGGAGGAACGGATATCCTTTTCCTGGTGATTCTGATTTTGTTTTTGCTGTTGATTCGCGCCCTGCAGATGTTTCTTCCTGTGGGCGCCCGGGAATCCATGCAGTGGCTGGGAGAGCAGATGCAGGGGTTCTTTTCCAATCTGTTTCCGCAGTTGAAGACGGATATTACGGTATTCCAGATGGACAGGACCGATACCTTTTTTCTGTTTTTGATTGTGCTTGCCATTGCGTTTGTGGTGCTGTTGCCGTATCTGATCGGAGCAGGTTTTTTTGCGCGGATTACCATTCGGGAATTTCGGAAGATTCAGGAGGAGCGGGAAGCGGAAGAAAGAGAGTATGACAGGAAGAGGAACCTGATGCTCTCTGATATCGCGCACGACCTGCGGACACCGATGACAACGGTAAACGGTTATGCGAAAGCATTGGCGGACGGAATGGTGGCGGATGAGGACAAGCAGCAGCAGTATCTGCGGGCCATTCAGAACAAAGCGTTTCGCATGAACAACTTGATTAATCTGCTTTTTGAGTATGTCAAGCTGGACAGCGAAGGTTTTTCCCTGGATAAAAAGGAACTGGATTTGTGTGAGCTTTTGCGGGAAAATGCGGCATTAATCTATTCGGATGCGGAGTCGGCGGGAATGGAGCTGGAGATTGATATTCCGGATGAACGGATTATGCTGATGGCAGATTCCATCCAGTTATCCCGTGTTGTGACCAATCTTTTGACAAATGCCATCCGGCACAACGACAGAGGAACGCGCATTGGCCTGATTTTGGAGCAGGATCTGGATGACGTCTATGTACTGGTGGCAGACAGCGGAGAAATGATTCCGGATGATCAGGCGGAAAATTTATTTGAACCGTTTGCAAGAGGAGATCAATCCAGAGGAACCGGAGGCGGAAGCGGACTGGGCTTGTCCATTGCCAGAAAAGTGGTCGAGATGCATGGCTGGGAATTAAAGCTTGTGCAGCAGCCGGCAGTGCAGAGGTATTGGAAAGCAGAACGGTATTCCAAGGCATTTGTGGTATGCATTCGCTGTGTATAAAAAAGGCTTGTGGGATGTCGGCTTTTTTATTAAAATAATAGTGACGAACATATAATTAAGAACAGGGGAAGGAGAGCACATATGGGTGATGTATTTTCTGCAATAGATCCGTTTATTCTATTATGGATTGTCTTGCTAATTGTATTTATAGTCGGAGAGCTGGCAACGGTAGGACTGGTGTCCATCTGGTTTGCGGCAGGAGCTCTGGCGGCATTGCTTGCGGCAGCTTTTGGTGCACCGCCGGTTCTGCAGTTTGTATTGTTTGTTCTGGTGTCTGTGGTTCTTTTGGCAGCAACAAGAACATGGGCGGGAAAATATATCAATTCGAGAACGCAGCAGACGAATGCGGACAGCCTTATTGGTGAGACCATACGCATCACGGAGCGCGTCAGCAACATGGATCAGACCGGGAAGGCGGTTGTCCACGGACAGGAGTGGACAGTCCGGTCCCGTAATGATAATGAGACTATTGAGGCAGACGAACTGGCAAAGGTTGTTGAAATCAAGGGTGTCAAACTTATAGTTGAAAAAAATTAAAGGAGGATTGGAAAATGCCGGGAGGAGCTATTGCGTTAATTGTGGTGGCAGTGATTATTCTGTGGTTGCTTGTCAGTTGTATCAAGATTGTACCGCAGGCACATGCCAAAGTTGTGGAACGATTGGGAGGATATCTGACCACATGGTCGGTGGGTCTGCACTTTAAAGTGCCGTTTATTGACCGGATTGCCAAGGATGTACTGTTAAAGGAACAGGTGGTGGATTTTCCGCCGCAGCCGGTTATTACAAAGGATAATGTAACCATGCAGATTGATACGGTTGTGTATTTCCAGATTACGGATTCCAAGCTGTATGCATACGGTGTTGAGAATCCGATTATGGCAATTGAGAATCTGACGGCAACAACACTTCGTAACATTATCGGAGATCTGGAGCTGGATGAGACTCTGACATCCCGTGAGACGATTAACACCAAGATGCGTTCTACACTGGATGTGGCAACGGATCCATGGGGGATTAAGGTAAACCGCGTGGAGCTTAAGAACATCATTCCGCCGAAAGCAATTCAGGATGCGATGGAGAAGCAGATGAAAGCAGAGCGTGAGCGAAGAGAGGCAATTCTTCGTGCGGAAGGTGAGAAGAAGTCCACGATTCTTGTGGCAGAAGGAAATAAGGAGTCTGCGATTCTTGACGCAGAGGCAGAGAAGCAGGCCGCAATTCTTCGCGCAGAAGCAAAGCGGGAGGCAACGGTCAAGGAAGCAGAAGGTCAGGCTGCTGCAATCCTTAAGATTCAGCAGGCCAACGCAGACGGTCTGAGAATGCTCAAGGAGGCTGCTCCGGATAATGCGGTACTGCAGCTTAAGAGTCTGGAGGCCTTTGCAAAGGCAGCAGACGGTAAGGCAACAAAGATTATCGTACCGTCCGATATACAGGGAATTGCAGGATTGTCCAAGTCAATTGTTGAAGTTGCGAAGGAAAACCAGTAAGACGGGAAACGCGAAGAGATGGCGGGACTGATGCCGTGAATGCGGCAGAGGTCTCGCCGTTCTTGAATTTAAGGGGTAAAGATGGTATACTATATCGTAATCTTATAGGAAAGAAGGACAAAATGAAATCAAAGATACGATTCAGAGGGAAATTAAAGTCTTATCTGTGCTGGCCTCTGTATTTAACGATACCAATGGTATTGGCAGATGTTGGACTGTATTTTTATGATACTATGGTCGGGGCGATTGTGTCCGGCTTTATTGTCGTGTATTTTATACTGGAGATGGGCTTATATAATTATACGAAGCCGCATCTGACCAATGAGATTATCAATTTTGCCACGCAGTATGCCACGGTTCAGAAAAGGCTTCTGAATGAATTTGAGATACCTTATGCACTGTTGGATTCCGCCGGGAAGATTCTGTGGGTAAATGAGCAGTTCTCGGAGCTGACCGGTGTGGGACGCAATTATCATAAGTCCATTACGACAATTTTTTCCACCATTACAAGAGAGTTCCTCCAGAAAAACGAAGGGACGCAGAATGTGCAGGTGGAGAAGCAGGAGCGCCTGTTTCGCATTTCCCTGAACAGGATTTATTTTGACACCATTGTGGAACAGAGCGACACAATCGATGTGGAAGGCTCAGAGGATTTTTTGACGGCGCTGTATCTGTTTGATGAGACAGAGCTGTATCGCTATAAGCAGGAGAATCAGGATCAGAAGCAGGTATCTGCACTGGTATACATTGACAATTACGAAGAGGCACTGGACAGTATCGAGGATGTCAAGCGTTCACTGCTCATTGCATTGGTGGATCGTAAGGTGAACCAGTATTTCGCCAAAATAGATGCGCTGGTTCGTAAAGTGGAGAAAGATAAGTATTTTGTTGTTTTCAAGTACAAGTATCTGAAGACTTTGATGGAAGACAAATTCAGCATTCTTGAGGATGTGAAGACGGTTAAAGTCGGCAATGAGATGGCGATTACCCTCAGTATCGGAGTCGGAATCAAGGGATCTTCCTATAATGAAGGTTATGAACAGGCAAGAGCTGCAATTGACCTTGCGCTGGGACGAGGCGGAGACCAGGTCGTTGTCAAGGAAGGCGAGGAGATTGCTTACTTTGGCGGCAAGGCAAAGCAGGTGGAGCGAAATACCCGTGTGAAGGCGCGCGTAAAGGCACATGCGCTGCATGGTATTATGGAAAGCCGCGAGAATGTGATTATCATGGGACACAGTCTGACGGACGTGGATTCCCTGGGAGCCGGAATTGGCATCTTCTGTGCAGCACGCGTGCTTGGAAAAAAAGCACAGATTGTGATTAATGATCCTACCAGCTCCATTCGCCCGCTTATGGAATGTTTTACGCCGGAAAACGGATATCCGGAAGATATGTTTATCAACAGTGAGATGGCTCTGGAAGCGGCCGGCCGCAATACGCTGGTTATGGTGGTGGACACAAACCGCCCAAGTTATACGGAGTGTCCGGAGCTTTTAAAGAGAACGGAGACGGTGGTTGTATTTGACCATCACAGACAGGGCAGTGAGGTCATTGAGAATCCGTTTTTATCTTATATTGAGCCTTATGCATCTTCTGCCTGTGAGATGGTTGCGGAAGTGCTGCAGTATTTCCAGGATGGATTCAAGATATCTTCCACAGAGGCAGATTGTATTTATGCCGGAATATTGATTGATACGAATAACTTTATGACGAAAACCGGTGTCCGGACTTTTGAGGCGGCGGCATATCTTAAGCGTTGCGGTGCGGATGTTACCAGAGTGCGTAAGATGCTTCGTAATGACATGGCATGTTACAAGGCAAGAGCGGAGGCGGTTCGCCATGCAGAGGTGTACCGTGGTTCCTTTGCCATAGCGGTCTGCCCAAGCGAGGATCTGGAGAGCCCTACCATCGTTGGGGCCCAGGCAGCGAATGAACTTTTGAATATTATCGGCATCAAGGCATCCTTTGTGCTGACGGAATATGCAGGTAAGATTTATATCAGTTCCCGTTCGATTGATGAGATAAATGTGCAGTTGATCATGGAACGTCTTGGCGGAGGCGGACACGCAAATGTGGCGGGCGCCCAGCTTACAGACTGTTCGATTTTGCAGGCAAAGCACATGATTACATGGACATTGGATGAGATGTTAAAAGAAGGAGACATACAGGAATGAAAATCATATTATTGGAAGACGTAAAAGCCCTCGGAAAAAAGGGCGAGATTGTGACGGTCAGCGACGGCTATGCGCGCAATGCAATTTTACCGAAGAAGCTTGGAGTGGAAGCAACCTCTAAGAATCTGAACGATTTAAAGCTGCAGAATCAGCATGCGGATAAAGTGGCGGCTGAGAATCTGGAAAGTGCACAGGCACTGGCAAAGGAAGTTGAGCAGAAAAAAGTGGTTATTAAGATAAAGTCCGGAGAAGGCGGAAAAATCTTTGGCTCTGTTTCAACCAAAGAGATTGCGCAGGCGGCGAAGGAACAGACCGGCATGGATCTGGACAAGAAGAAAATGCAGTTGAGCGAACCGATTAAAGCACTTGGAACTTATGAGGTTCCGGTGAAGCTTCATCCGAAAGTAACAGCGAAGCTTTCCGTACAAGTGATTGAAGGATAGGAGGAATACGCTTGGAGGAGACGTTAATCAAGCGGATTATGCCGAATAGTCTGGAGGCAGAGCAGTCGGTCATCGGTTCGATGATTATGGATAAAGATGCGATTGTTACGGCAATGGAGATGCTGCTCAAGGAGGATTTTTATCACCAGCAGTATGGAATCTTATTTGAGGCCATGGTTGAACTGTATGGAGAGAATCAGCCTGTGGATCTGGTTACATTGCAGAATAAGCTGAAAGAAAAAGATGTACCCAGAGAGATATCCAGTTTGGAGTTTGTCGGAGAACTTGTAAGGAGTGTGCCGACTTCGGCAAATATCAAATATTATTGTAATATTGTAAAAGAAAATTCCATGAAGCGGAAGCTGATCCGGGTAACGGAAGAGATCGAGAATGAGTGTTATGCGGGAAAAGAATCCTTGGAGAGTGTTCTGGACAAGACGGAGCATGATGTGTTTGCACTGCTTTCCAGCCGGACGAGCGGAGAGTATGTGCCAATTCGTCAGGTAGTCATGAATGCTTTGGAAAAGATTGAGAAAGCATCCCAGCAGTCCGGAACCGTGACGGGAATTCCGACGGGCTTTATCGATCTGGATTATCGGACCGCAGGGCTACAGCCTTCGGATCTGGTACTGGTTGCGGCACGTCCTTCCATGGGTAAGACGGCTTTTGTCCTTAATATAGCGCAGTACGTTGCTTTTCATGAGAATATGTGTACGGCTATTTTTTCCCTGGAAATGTCGAAGGAACAGTTGGTCAACCGACTGTTCTCTCTGGAAGCGCGTGTGGATGCGCAGGCACTCCGTACCGGTAATCTCTCGGATGAAGACTGGGAGAAACTGGTGGAAGGCGCCGGTATTATCGGAGATTCCGAGCTTATTATTGATGACACGCCGGGAATCAGTATCTCGGAGCTGCGCAGTAAGTGCAGGAAATATAAGCTGGAGCATGATTTGAAGCTGGTTATCATCGATTACTTACAGTTGATGTCCGGCTCCGGAAGGAATTCTGACAGCCGTCAGCAGGAAATATCCGATATTTCGCGTTCATTAAAAGCGCTGGCAAGAGAGCTGAATGTACCGGTTGTGGCACTTTCCCAGCTTTCCCGTGCAGTGGAGCAGCGGCCGGATCACAGACCGATGTTGTCAGACTTGCGAGAATCCGGAGCCATCGAGCAGGATGCGGATGTGGTTATGTTTATCTACCGTGATGATTATTACAATAAAGATACGGATTTAAAGGGAATCTCGGAGATTATCATTGCCAAGCAGCGTAACGGCCCGATTGGAACTGTTAATCTGGCATGGCTGCCGGAGTACACAAAATTTGCAAATCTGGAGCGATGAAAAAGTGTGCACCAAATCAAATACATAGCGGTTTTTGCTTGAACTTGTGTTTTTTTTGTAATAGAATACGATTAAGCCGATAAGGCGAATAATGATCATTATTTATAAGGAGGATTCTAATTATGGCATACGTAATTTCTGATTCATGCGTTAGCTGTGGTACATGTGCAGGCGAGTGTCCTGTTGGAGCTATCTCTGCAGGTGCTTCTCAGTACGAGATCGATGCAAACTCTTGTGTAGATTGCGGTACATGTGCAGGCGTTTGCCCTACTGGAGCAATCGCTCAGGGTTAATGATAAGCGACATAATAACAAAACAAAGGGCTGTTGCATTCGTGCGACAGCCCTTTGTTTTATTATGAGTTGGTTGGAAGGGCATCTCCCACTTTGGGGGACTTGTCCTTCTTTTGCTTTTCTTTTTTGGCAAAAAGAGAACGCTTGCCGCGGAGCTTGCCACGGATTGCGGCATCCAGCTTTTTGTATCGCTCCTCCTGGGCATCTTCCTGCTCCCGAAAGAGGTAATTCATTTCTTTTAATACTGTTTCATGAATTTCCCGGCTGATGGTCTGGCTTAACTCTTCATTGTTCTGCTCAATGGCCTGTCCCACAATGCTGCTCATAAGTTCCCGGAATTGTGCCATCCGTTCCTCTGCCGAAAGCTGGTTCACGGGAGCCTGGATTTCTTTTTCCGGCTGAATCAGCATCTGCGGTTCCGGGGGGATTTCGTTTTTATGTATCGCGGCACGGATAGCTTTAAGCTGATAACCCTTTTCCTTCAACTCCTTAATCTTCTGAAATTCTGCTATGTTATCGCGTGTATAGTATCGATGTCCCATCTCGTTGCGCGGAATGGTCAAGTCGAGTTCTTCTTCCCAGTAACGTAATACATGAGTTTCCACACCAACCATACCGGCAGCATCAGATATCATGTAACGCACCTTTTCCACGATAGAGTCCTCCTTCTTTGAATTTAATTATATTATATATATAAGCAAGAAGCACTTCAAACATTTTTCATCGTTATTTTTTGACATATCTTGCATGAAAAACAGAAAAATGTATATACAATTTGACAAGGATAGTTTATATAGAATATAATAGGGAAAGCTATTAAAGTATATAATAAAGTGTGATTATAATGGAAACGAAAATAGAAAAAGTCAATCCGGACAGAATTGATGAAGAGATTATAGAGGAAGCCGGGCGGCTGATTGCGGAGGGAGAGCTTGTGGCTTTTCCGACAGAGACCGTGTATGGACTCGGCGGGGATGCTCTGCGCCCGGAGGCTTCCAGAAAAATTTATGCGGCAAAGGGACGTCCGTCGGACAATCCATTGATTGTGCACATTGCGGATTTTTCGGATATGGAGCGCGTGGCGGCGAAAGTTCCTGCGCAGGCAAAAAAGCTTGCTGAAGCTTTCTGGCCGGGACCGCTTACGATGATTGTACCCAAAGGAGATGCGGTACCGTATGAGACAACCGGCGGTATGGATACGGTTGCGGTGCGTATGCCGGGACATCCCGTGGCATTGGAACTGATTCGAAAGAGCGGGTGCCTGATTGCGGCGCCAAGTGCCAATACCTCCGGAAGACCAAGTCCTACGGAAGCAAAGCATGTGGCAGAGGATTTGTCAGGACGCATAGCCATGATACTGGACGGAGGTCCGGTTGGCATCGGAATTGAATCGACAATCATTGATTTGACAGAGAAGACACCGATGGTGCTCCGCCCGGGATATATCACACCCGGAATGTTGGCGGAGGTGCTGGGGGAAGACGTGATTATGGATCCGGGAATTATTGCCGCGGATGACACCAGAAAGCCAAAGGCACCGGGTATGAAATATAAGCACTATGCACCGAAGGCCCAGATGGTGATTGTGGAAGGGCAGGAGGACGCGGTGATTGCAAAGATTAATGCGCTGTCTGCGCAGAAGCGGGCAGAGGGCAGAAAAGTTGTGATAATAGCCACGGAAGAATCAAAAGCATATTATGAGGCAGACAGGGTAATGTCGATTGGAAGCAGGACGGATGAGGATGCGATAGCGCAGCATCTGTATAAGCTGCTTCGGGAGTGTGACGAGGTTCAGGCGGATGAGATTTATTCGGAAAGTTTTCAGACGCCCCGTATCGGGCAGGCAATTATGAATCGTCTGCTGAAAGCGGCAGGGCATACAGTGGTGCAGGTTTGACTGCAGGAACAGGAAAGAGTGAGGATAGATTATGGAATATAACAGGATCATCTTTGTGGCACAGACAGGAACCTGCAGAGAAGCAATGGCGGCGGGGATATTCAGTGACTTTACATTGAAGCATCCGCTGGAGATTCTGTCGCGGGGGCTGGTGGTGCAGTTTCAGGAGCCGATGAACCAGAAAGCGGAAGCGGTATTGATCAGCAATGGAATCAATATGGAGAACTTCATGTCGCAGCAGTTGACAGAGGAAGATCTGACGGAAGATTCTCTGGTTATCGCGATGGAGCAGGTACAGAGGGAACGTATTCTGGAACAGTTTGAAAATGCGATTCCGGAGAATGTTCATGTGCTGACGGAGTATGTGGGCGATGAACTGGAGATACTGGATCCGTATGGAGGAGCACTTCCGGCATATGGGTTGTGTTATGAGACGTTACGCAAATCAATTAAAAAACTTGTAAAAAAACTGAACGAAGGAGAATAAAAACATGGCAAAAGTAGTAGTAATGGATCACCCGTTAATCCAGCATAAGATTGGACTTATGAGAAGAACGGATACCGGTTCCAAGGATTTCAGAACACTGGCAAGTGAGGTGGCAATGCTGGAGTGTTATGAGGCAACAAGAGATCTGGAGCTTCGGGATGTGGAAATTGAGACACCGATCTGCAAGACAACCGTCAAAGAGTTAAAGGGAAAGAAACTGGCTGTGGTTCCGATTCTGCGTGCCGGACTTGGTATGGTGGACGGAATGCTTGAGATGATTCCGGCGGCAAAGGTAGGACATATCGGTTTGTACCGTGATCCGGAGACCGCGGAGCCGATTGAGTATTATTGCAAGCTTCCGGAGGATTGTGCAAACAGAGAGGTGTTTGTGGTGGATCCGATGCTGGCAACCGGTGGTTCTGCGTCTGCAGCCCTGACCATGCTCAAGGAAAAAGGTGTTAAGAATATTCATTTTATGTGCATCATAGCAGCACCGGAAGGTGTGAAGCGCCTGAGTGAGGAGCATCCGGATGTGGATTTGTACATTGGGGCACTGGATGAGAGATTAAACGAGAGAAAATACATTGTTCCGGGGCTGGGAGATGCGGGAGATCGTATTTTCGGCACCAAATAAGAGGTGACGGTGATGGGGACAAAGAGAGAGGATTATATCTGCTGGGATGAATATTTCATGGGTGTCGCAATGCTCTCCGGTATGCGCTCCAAGGATCCGCATACACAGGTGGGCGCGTGCATTGTAAGCAGCGAGCACAAGATACTCTCTATGGGATACAATGGCTTCCCGGTGGGCTGTTCGGATGATGAGTTTCCGTGGAACCGGGAAGGCGAAGATAACAAATATTATTATACAACTCACAGTGAGCTGAACGCGATTCTGAATTACCGTGGCGGAAGCCTGGAAGGAGCGACCATCTATGTGACGCTTTTTCCGTGCAATGAATGTGCGAAGGCGATTATTCAGTCCGGGATTCGCGAAATTGTTTATGACAGCGACAAATACGCGGATACCATATCGGTGAAGGCCTCTAAGAGGATGTTAAAGGCGGCAGGGGTCAAGCTGCGCAGATATGAGCACAGCGGCCGGCAGGTTGCCCTGGAGTTGTAAAGAAATGAAGCATACGAAAACAAATGATTTCGTGTGCTTTTTTGCTAGAAGTTAATATATATTTTATAGACAAATTGACGAAAAATGGTATAATAAAAGGAGTACTATGAAGAGAGAAAACAGACAGGTGATGAATGCACTGATTCTGGTATTTCAGTTTGGAATTAATATGATTGTTCCCATATTTCTCTGTTGTGTATTGGGAATCTGGATTGGAGATAAGACAGGTATCTCATGGATGATGATTCCGTTTTTCTTCATAGGGGCGCTGGCCGGATTTAACAACATCTTCCGGATGGCAAAAAAGCTATATCCAAAGGATGATAAGGACAGGAATCATGCTAAGAAGAATCAATGAGGCACTTCCGGGTCTGGTAGCGGGAATCATAATCTATGGGATTGCGGTTCAGCTTGTGGGCGTGTGGTTCGTAGAGGACAAGCTCATGTATACAACCGGACTGTGGTTTGGAATTGCGGTTGCGGTGGGACTTGCCATCAATATTGCAACGGTAATATTGGATTCCGTCACACTGGGTGACGAAGAACATGCCAGGCGCAGAATTATTGCAAAATCCGTATTGCGGTACGTAGTAGTGGTAATTCTGTTTATGATACTGGGCTATTTTCAATTAGGAAACTTATTTACTGCTTTTCTCGGAGTATTGGGGCTTAAGATATCTGCGTACCTTCAGCCGTTATTGGAGAAGGCGTTGAGTAAGTTGTCCGGAAGACGTGATGCAGCTTCCGGCGAGGATAATAATAAGGAGGTGACTATGTGAATCAGGGAATTTTATTGTCGGGTGACATAGATTTTATGATACATGGAATCTATCAGGTCAATTTTTTCGGTCATAAGGTTTGGATTACCACCAGTCACGCGTGCATTCTGATTGTTATGGCAATCATGGTTATTTTTGCGATTGTGGCAAACCGGAAGCTGAAGCATGCAACGGATAAGCCGGACGCGTTCCAGAATGTGATTGAGCTGATTGTGGAGATGCTGGATGGCATGGTGGAAAGTACGATGGGCAAATGGGCACCAAAATTTGTCAATTATATCAGTACCATTTTCATCTTCATATTGATGAGCAATATATCCGGACTATTCGGCCTCAGACCACCGACAGCGGATTATGGAACCACACTTGCCCTTGCGTTAATTACGTTTGTTATGATTCATTTCAACAAGATTAAGCATCAGAGCGCAAAGCAGATTTGGACCAGTGAATGTTCACCGCTGCCGCCATGGCTGCCGATCTGGCTGCCGATCAATATTGTCAGCGATATTGCCGTTCCGATTTCCTTATCGCTTCGTCTTTTCGCGAATGTGTTGTCCGGAACCGTAATTATGGCATTGGTGTATGGACTTCTTGGTAAGCTGGCATTAGCATGGCCGGCTGCACTGCACGTATACTTTGACTTGTTCTCCGGAGCAATTCAGACATACGTATTCTGTATGTTGACTATGACATACGTAACTCAGGCATGTGAGCCGGAGGAGGATTAATATTATTTATTTTTAAGGAGGAACTTTTTATGAACATTTCAGGACAGGATTTAATCAGAGCTTGTTCAGCAATCGGTGCAGGTCTTGCAGTTATCGCAGGTATCGGACCTGGTATTGGACAGGGTATCGCAGCCGGACACGGTGCAGCAGCAGTAGGACGCAATCCGGGTGCAAGAGGACAGATTATGTCAACCATGCTTCTTGGACAGGCCGTTGCCGAGACAACAGGTCTTTATGGTCTGGTTGTCGCACTGCTTTTACTTTTCGTTCATCCGCTTGGATAAGAGCAGAGGTGTGCACGGAATTCCGTGCGTAGGTTATGCATCGGATGGTGTATGGCAGGAGAAAGGAGAGCAAGAGATTGTTAGCTGAACAGACATTTTTATTCAATCTTGACCCTCAGTTGATTTTTGATGCAATATTACTGATTATTGCAGTGTTTTTCCTCGTTATGCTGATGTCATACCTGTTGTTCAATCCGGCAAGAAAGATGATGAAAGACCGTCAGGACAGGATTGCCGGAGAGATTGATGACGCAAAAGCGGACAAAGAAAGCGCCGCAGCGTTAAAGGCAGAGTATGAGGCGAAGCTGAAGGAGGTTGACAAGGAGGCGGAAGCGATTCTTGCGGAGGCAAGACAGAAGGCCATAAAGAGCCAGAATAAGCTGATTGATGAAGCAAAGGAAGAGGCTTCCCGAATTGTCAAAAGAGCGCAGGAAGAAGCTGAGTTGGAAAAGAAGCATGCAATGGATGACATGAAGCAGGAGATGGTTGCGGTAGCATCACTCATGGCACAGAAGGTTGTGGCAGCTTCCATTAACACAGACATCCAGAGCACATTGGTAGATGAGACATTGAAAGAGATGGGTGAATCCACATGGCTAAGCTAGTATCCAAAACATACGGGGATGCATTGTTTGAGCTGGCAGTGGAGGAGAATTGTCTTGATTCCATGATGGAGGAGGTTCGCGCTGTTGCGAAGCTGCTTCAGGAAAATCCGGATTTGACCGGCCTTATGAATCATCCCAAGATTGATAAAGAAGAAAAAGTTAAGATAATGGAAGACATATTCAAGGGACGTGTTTCCGATGAGCTTGTGGGCTTAATCAGAATGATTGTGGAGAAGGATCATTACCGGGAGATTGAAGAGGTATTTGCATATTTTGTTGACAGAGTCAAGGAATATAAGAATATCGGAACCGCGTATGTTACTTCGGCAATGGAGCTGACAGATGCACAGAAGGATGCTGTGGAGAAGAGGCTTCTTGAAACCACGAAGTACGTTCAGTTTGAAATGCATTATGATGTGGATGCTGATTTAATCGGCGGAATGGTAATCCGCATCGGAGATCGTGTGGTAGACAGCAGTATCAAGACGAAGCTGTATGACCTGACGCGAGAATTATCCAAAATACAGTTGAAAGTAGGTGAGTGCGCTCCATGAATTTAAAACCAGAAGAAATCAGCTCTGTGATCAAGGAGCAGATTAAAAGATACGCTTCCCAGCTTGAGGTGGCAGATGTGGGAACCGTAATTCAGGTTGCCGACGGTATTGCGCGTATCCACGGTCTGGAGAACGCAATGCAGGGAGAGCTGTTAGAGTTCCCGGGAGAAGTTTATGGAATGGTGTTGAACCTTGAGGAAGATAATGTGGGTGCCGTACTTCTCGGCTCTCAGAAGAATATCAACGAAGGGGATACCGTTAAGACCACCGGACGAGTTGTAGAGGTTCCGGTTGGTGATGCAATGCTTGGACGAGTAGTGAATGCACTGGGACAGCCGATTGACGGCAAGGGACCGATTACGACAGACAAGTATCGTCCGGTAGAACGTGTGGCATCCGGTGTCATTTCCAGAAAAGGTGTCGACACACCATTACAGACAGGTATCAAGGCGATCGATTCCATGGTTCCAATCGGAAGAGGTCAGCGTGAGCTGATTATCGGAGACCGACAGACCGGTAAGACAGCCATTGCCGTGGATACCATCATTAACCAGAAAGGCAAGGGTGTGAAGTGTATCTATGTGGCAATCGGTCAGAAAGCTTCTACCGTTGCAACCATAGTAAAGACTTTTGAAGAATATGGCGCCATGGCGTATACAACAGTTGTAGCAGCCACGGCCAGTGAGCTGGCACCTTTGCAGTATATTGCTCCGTATTCCGGCTGTGCAATCGGTGAGGAATGGATGGAGAACGGCGAAGATGTGCTGGTTGTCTATGATGATCTGAGTAAACATGCAGCAGCATACCGTACACTGTCCCTGCTTTTAAAGAGAGCTCCGGGACGAGAGGCTTATCCGGGTGATGTCTTCTATCTGCACTCAAGACTTCTTGAGCGTGCGGCAAGACTTTCCGATAAGCTGGGAGGCGGTTCCCTGACTGCCCTTCCGATTATTGAGACACAGGCAGGTGACGTATCTGCGTATATTCCGACCAACGTGATCTCCATTACAGACGGACAGATTTATCTGGAGACGGAGATGTTCAATGCAGGTTTCCGTCCGGCAATCAACGCAGGTCTTTCCGTATCGCGAGTGGGAGGCTCTGCACAGATTAAGGCAATGAAGAAGATTGCAGCGCCGATTCGTACCGAGCTGGCGCAGTATCGTGAGCTGGCAGCATTCTCACAGTTTGGTTCCGAGCTGGATGCCGATACCACGGAGAAGCTGGCACAGGGCGAGCGTTTGAAGGAAATCTTAAAGCAGCCGCAGTATGAGCCGATGGCAGTGGAAAAGCAGGTTATCATTATCTATGCAGCCGTGAAGAAGTATCTGATGGAGATTCCGGTGGACGATATTCTGCGTTTCCAGAATGAGTTGTTTGAGTATATTGATACCAAATATCCGGAGATTCCGGAGAGCATTGCCACAACACAGGTAATGGATGAAGAGACAGAGAAGAAGCTGGTTCAGGCGATCGAAGAGTGCAAGGCAGCTTTCAAATAGTGGCGGAAGGTAGGTGGTAGATTATGGCCTCCATGCGAGACATAAAGCGAAGAAAAAGCAGCATACAGAGTACGCAGCAGATTACCAAAGCCATGAAACTGGTTTCCACCGTCAAGTTGCAGAAGGCAAAAGGACGGGCGGAACAGACGGATCCGTATTTCAATTATATGTATAAGACGGTAGGTACAATGCTTGCCAAAAGCGGAAGTATTGACCATCCGTATCTCAGGACAAGCGACACGGACAGGAAGGCCGTTGTAGTGATTACCTCCAACCGTGGACTGGCAGGCGGATACAATTCCAACATTGTCAAACTGGTTACGGACAGTGATTTTAAGAAAGAGGATCTGGATATCTATGCAGTGGGCGGAAAGGGATATGAGGCATTGGAACGCAGAGGCTATCATATCGCGGCAGATGCATCCATGATTATGGAGAATCCAACATATCCGGATGCCGCGGCATTGTGTGATAAGGTGCTGAGTGCTTTTACAGCGGGAGAAGTCGGAGAAATTTATCTGGCATATACGCATTTTAAGAATACGGTGAGTCAGGAGGCAAAGCTGATAAAGCTTTTACCGATTGAGATTGATCCGGAGGAAGTCGGGACGGATTCCAATATTCTGATGAACTACGAGCCGAATGAGGAAGAAGCCCTGAATGAAATTATCCCAAAGTATGTGACAAGTCTCTTTTACGGAGCACTTGTGGAGGCAGTTGCCAGCGAAAACGGAGCCCGTATGCAGGCGATGGATTCTGCGACAAGCAATGCGGAGGATATGATCAGTGATCTTTCACTGAAGTATAACAGAGCACGTCAGGGCTCAATCACGCAGGAGCTGACGGAGATTATTGCTGGTGCAAATGCGATTTCGTAGAGAAATAGAAGTAAAAAAGGAGAACATAATGGCAGATAAAAACGTAGGTAAAATTACTCAGATTATCAGTGCCGTTCTGGATATCAAATTTCAGGAGGGACAACTGCCGGAAATCAATGATGCAATCGATGTACCGCTGAAAGATGGCGGGAAACTGGTTGTGGAGGTTGCGCAGCATCTGGGTGATGATACAGTAAGGTGTATTGCTCTGGGACCTACGGACGGACTTGTTCGTGGTATGGATGCAATTGCCACCGGAGCACCGATTTCGGTTCCGGTAGGTGAGAATACACTGGGAAGACTGTTTAATGTATTAGGAGATCCGATTGATGAAATCGAACCGCCAAAGACAGAAGAAAAGTGGCCGATTCACAGACCGGCACCAACCTTTGAGGAGCAGGCAACTTCGCAGGAGATGCTGGAGACCGGTATCAAGGTTGTCGATTTGCTCTGCCCGTACCAGAAGGGTGGTAAGATCGGACTCTTTGGAGGAGCCGGAGTAGGAAAGACCGTGTTGATACAGGAGCTGATTCACAATATTGCAACAGAGCATGGTGGATATTCCGTATTTACCGGAGTCGGAGAGCGTACCCGTGAGGGAAACGATCTGTACTATGAAATGAAAGAATCCGGAGTTATCGATAAGACAACGATGGTATTCGGACAGATGAATGAGCCGCCTGGAGCCCGTATGAGAGTTGCGCTGACAGGACTTACCATGGCAGAGTATTTCCGTGATAAAGGCGGAAAAGATGTACTTTTGTTCATTGATAACATTTTCCGATTTACACAGGCAGGTTCCGAGGTGTCAGCATTGTTGGGACGTATGCCGTCAGCCGTAGGTTACCAGCCAACGCTGCAGACGGAGATGGGTGCGCTTCAGGAGCGAATTACTTCCACGAAGAACGGTTCCATCACATCCGTACAGGCTGTATATGTACCGGCAGATGACCTGACTGACCCGGCACCGGCAACGACCTTTGCCCATCTGGATGCCACTACGGTACTGGATCGTTCCATCGTAGAGCTTGGTATCTATCCGGCGGTAGATCCGCTGGCATCCCCTTCGCGAATTCTGGATCCGCGTATTGTGGGAGAGGAGCACTTTAAGACTGCGCGTGCCGTACAGGAGATTCTGCAGAAGTACAAGGAACTTCAGGATATTATTGCAATTCTTGGTATGGATGAGCTTTCAGAGGAAGACAAGCTTGTTGTAAGCCGGGCAAGAAAGGTACAGAGATTCCTGTCGCAGCCATTCTCGGTAGCGGTACAGTTTACCGGACTGGAAGGAAAATATGTTCCGATTGCAGAGACAATCCGTGGATTCCAGGAGATTCTGGAGGGCAAGCTGGATGACGTGCCGGAGAGCTATTTCCTGAATGCGGGAACCATTGACGAAGTGCGTGAACGTTGTAAATAAAATGCCCGGAAGCAGTAGAAGGGGTGCGATATGGCAGAAGCAGATAAGATTTTTCAGGTAGAAATTATCACGCCGGACCGTATTTTTTACAAAGGCGAGGCAGATATGATTGAGTTTAATACGGAAGCCGGCGAGATTGGTGTATATAAGAACCATATTCCGCTGACGACAGTATTGAAGCCCGGTATTGTAATTATTCATAATGGCGAAGAGAAGAAGTATGCGGCGGTGCATGCCGGATTTGCGGAGATCCTTGGGGAGAAAGTAACGATTCTTGCGGAGCTTGCGGAATGGCCGGATGAGATTGATGTGGATCGGGCTGAGGCGGCAAGGGAGCGTGCGGAAGAGAGAATCCGTACCAAAGCAGAGAACTTGGATTTGAAGCGGGCGGAATATGCATTGCATAAGGCTTTGATTCGAATTGATGTGGCAAATTATAAGTAGATTTCACATACCGGTTTCGGCCGGCATGACCGGAGCCGGTGTGTCCAATTTTACGAAAGGATATAATTGTTTGAGCAATTATGAAAGGATAAAACAATATGGAAGGGACTAAAAAATTCAGAAGTATTAAATGGTTATTATTGCAGTTAACATTAATTCCGATTGTAGCGGTATCTTTAGTTATTGGCTGTATAGCTATTTTCTCCATGGAAGCAGGAATGGAGGATGAAGCACTTTCAAGTCTCCAGAATACCTGTGAGGCAGTGCGGGCAGGATATATGGCATTTAATGATGAACCGTATTCCCTGAATCAGGATGGGGATATGGTAAAAGGAGATTTGAATATTACCAAAGATGAGGAACTCATTGACAGCTGGTCAGGTACCAGTGATGTGGACGTCACTTTGTTTTATGGAGATACAAGAGAGGCAACTTCTCTGTGTGATGTGGATACCGGAGAGAGAATTGTGGGAACACAGGCTTCCGAGGAAGTGGTAAAGCAAGTTCTGGAAGGTGGACAGGAGATAGCACTGAAGGGAATCACTGTGAATAAGCAGAGTTATTATGCATATTATGTTCCGCTGCATAATCCGGATGGAAGTACTGTCGGAATGGTATCTGCAGGAATGCCAAGCAAAGATGTAGATTCGTATATTAAACAGAGAGCATATACCATTGCGGGAATTTCAATTGCTATCTTGTTAGCGGTATGTGTAGTCTGCATGGTAATTGTAACGCGTGTTGTAAAATTTATGGGTTTGGCAAAGGAAGCAGTACGAGAGCTTGGTGAAGGAAATCTGACCTTTCGGATTGATCCGGCAGTTTTACAGCGCAGGGATGAGCTTGGTGAGATTGCTCGGGAGGTACATGGACTTGGAAACAGACTGAGGGAGATTGTCGGAGACATTCAAAAGTCGGCAGAGCTTGTTCTGAGTTCCGGTGATGAACTTGTGCATGTCACTTCAAATACCAGTCACAATGCAAATGATATCAGTGCTGCCGTGGAAGACATTTCAAAGGGTGCGGTTTCCCAGGCAGAAGAGATTGAGACAGCAACAGGCAATGTCAATGATATGGGAAGACTGATTGAGGATATCGTGGACAATATCGGCAGACTGGATGAGACTTCCAAGGTGATGCAGCAGTCAGAGCATGCTTCTTCAGAGATTATGGAGCAGCTTTTTGAGTCAAACGACAAGACTGTGGAAGCAATACATAAGATTTCTGCCAATATCAGCGCAACGGATGAATCCGTAAAGCAGATAGAGGATGCAGTATCTTTGATTTCCAATCTTGCAAGCCAGACAAACCTGTTGTCCCTGAATGCTTCCATCGAAGCTGCCCGTGCCGGAGAGGCCGGAAGAGGATTCGCAGTGGTTGCAACGGAAATTCAGCAGCTTGCGGAGCAGTCTGATAATGCAGCAAAGCAGATTTCAGAGATTATCGAAGTATTGGCACAGAATTCACGCAACTCTCTGAATAAGATGGACGAAGTGAATGAGAGACTGCAGGATCAGCAGACGAAGTTCCAGGAGACAAAGGAACAGTTCCAGGGTGTCAGCGAAGGTATCGACGCATCAAGAGATGGCACGGATAAGATTAACGGTCAGGCTCAGGAATGTAATGTGGCACGAACAAGTGTGATTGATGTAATTCAGAGTTTGTCTGCCATATCACAGGAAAATGCAGCTTCCGCACAGGAGACATCCGCTTCCATGCAGGAACTGAACGACAGCATGTCCGTATTGGTGGAGTCAGCCGGAAAATTGAAAGAGCTGGCTGAGTCACTGCAACAGGATGTTGCATACTTTAAAATGTAATAAGGTGGAATACAATGGCTTCTCTGGGAAATCCTAAAAATACAATTGAAATCTTACAGCGGTATCATTTCAATTTTCAGAAAAAATTTGGACAGAATTTCCTGATTAATGCAAATGTTCTAGAGGAAATTATTGATGCGGCAGACATCAAAAAAGATGATTTTGTACTGGAAATCGGTCCGGGCATCGGAACGATGACACAGTATCTGTGCGAAGCGGCGCGGGAAGTGGTTGCAGTAGAGATTGACAGTAACCTGATTCCGATTCTGGAGGACACGCTCTCTGCTTATGACAATGTGGAGGTGCTGAATCAGGATATTTTGAAAGTGGATATCGTAAAGCTTGCAAAGGAACGCAACGGAGGAGCGCCAATCAAGGTGGTGGCAAATCTGCCTTATTATATTACCACGCCGATTATTATGGCATTGTTTGAAAGCCGGGTGCCGATAGACAGCATTACGATTATGGTGCAGAAAGAAGTGGCGGATCGTATGCAGCAGGAGCCGGGATGCAAGGAGTATGGCGCATTGTCGCTGGCAGTTCAGTATTATGCAAAGCCGGAGATTGTGGTCAATGTTCCCCCAAGCTACTTTATGCCGCAGCCGAAGGTAGGAAGTGCCGTAATCCGGCTCACACGGCATGAAAAGCCGCCGGTGGAAGTAAAAAGCGAGAAGCTTTTGTTTCAGGTAATCCGGGCATCTTTTAACCAGCGAAGGAAAACCCTGGCAAACGGACTGAATAATTACGGAGCCTTTTCCCTGGGAAAAGAAGAGATACAGGCATGTATTGAGGAGCTTGGCGTATCAGTAAATATCCGAGGGGAAGCATTGTCCCTGGAACAGTTTGCCAGACTGAGCAATATCATATACGACAGACAAATATCTGAATAAAAAGCGTGTGGGTGGAAATACTGTCATCAAAGACAAAATGATGATGGAGGAAAGCCCAATGAAAAAACAACAGTATATAGCCGCTGTCGCCTGTCTCGTGGCGGGAGCGATTGGATTCGCAGGTGTCTATGCAACGGAAAAGGGACAGGAGCGAAAGAATAATCAACAAAATATTGCGCAGGAGACGCAGCAGACATCTCCTGCCTCTTATGAAGTCGTACCGAAGAAGACGGTGGAAAAAGAGAAGAAGGTAACCGTCGTGAAAAAGGACGAAACAAAGTCTGTGGCGGAAGAAAAGAAGAGTGAAAGCGCAGAAAAGACGAAGGAAACTGCGGCAAAGCAGAACACTCTGCATTTTCAAAAGGAAAATGCCGTCTGGCCGATAGAGGGAGATATTCTGTTGGATTACAGTATGGACACGACGATATATTTCCCGACATTGGAGCAGTACCGCTGCAATCCGGCGATGGTAATCGGCGGGCAGGTAAATGATAAGGTGCTGGCCATGACACGGGGAAAAATCATGCAGATCAGCGAAAATGAAGAAACGGGCTGCACGGTCAGACAGGATTTGGGAGACGGATATACTGCGGTATACGGACAGTTGAAAGAAGTGAATTTTGCCGAAGGCGATATGGTGGAAGGCGGGCAGGTCATTGGTTACGTCAATGAACCCACCAAATATTATGCGACGGAGGGAAGCAATGTCTATTTTTCATTGGAAAAGGATGGCACTCCGGTAAATCCGAAGGATTATCTGCCGGAGATGGCAATGAATACCTTGGAATAATAGGAAAACGCATTTGACTTTACGTTTTTTTTCGAATACAATAATAGAAGTGCTTCTTCATCTAAGGAGAAGCACTTTTTTAGCACTGATGAACCGGTAAATGGATATCACTACTTGGATGGGGGTTGCGATGGCTTTTAGCGAATACAGTAATCTGGTGCAGCAATGGATACAACAGATTCTTGCAAATCGGGGAAGAAATGCGGAGCTGACGTTAAAATACAGTCAGGATATTATAGATTACGGCAGTCAGAGAGATGACTTCAAGCTGATGGGACTGGGACATTATTATAGTGGGGAGACTTACTATGGATTGAATGACGGTACCCATTTTTTTGAGTCCATGGGAAAAGCGCTCTCTTATCTGAATGAGGCACAGGAGTGGGAGCTGGTGATTCACTGTTACAATTATCTTGGAATCGCGGCGCTCAACAGGGGGAATATTCCGATTGCCCTGGATTATTATCTGCAGGGACTGCATTATTGTGATACATATCATTTTCCGGAGCTGAGCATTCTCTTTTATTCAAACTTAGGGGTTCTGTATCTGGAAGCAGGACGCTATGGGGATGCAGAGGAATCCCTTCAAAAGGCATATAACTGCATACGAATGAATCCGGACAATAAAGATTATCATCAGGATATGCTTTGTGTCTGTGTCAATCTGGCGCGGAGTAATCTGCAACTGGGCAGGTATGACAGTGCGCGTGAAATGTTGGAGCAGATATACAGAGATCATTGGGAATATGCGGAAACCATTGATAAGATATCCGTTTGTTGTGTGGAGATTCTGTATTATCACAAGGTTGGAGAGACAGATAAGCGGGACGTGAGTATCCAGATGCTGGATGATATTATTCCGAACAATCTGGCAATGCTTGATATTTTTTCGGATCTTTATTCCTGTTGTCTTGTTCTGCTGGAGACGGATCAGGATGCCATTTTCTGGCATATTGTCAATGTGCTGGAGCCGATGGTATGCAATACAAAGATTACGAACCTGCATCTGAAGGTAATATCCCTGAAGCTGAAATTTTACCGAAGGAATGATAAAAAAACCGAATATCTTAAGGCCGCAGGCTTGTATTATGAATTGTCAGAGCTGATGGAGAATGAGACCCGTGTAATGGTGGACAGTATGGTGAGCCTGCGTACCAATCTTGAGATTGTGAACCGGGCGCGTCTGCGTGCGGAAAAAGAGAAGGAAGTATTGCAGCAGCGTTCGGAGTCGGATCCGCTTACCAAACTGGCGAACCGCTTCCGGCTGAACGAATATTCGGAACAAATATATGCAGATGCTAAAAAGGGAGAGATTCCTTTAACGGTAGAGATACTGGATGTGGACTATTTTAAGGAATATAATGACAATTACGGACATCAGAAGGGTGATTACTGTCTGGTGAAAATCGCAGAGATTATCAGTGCCCTTGCCGCAGAAAATAAGGGATTTTGTGCACGATACGGAGGAGATGAGTTTGTGATTATTTATACGGGCTTCTCCTATGAGCAGGCGGTGTCACTGGCTTCAGAGCTGCAGAAGCGGGTGCTGGATATGGCGTTGGAGCACAAATATTCGAAAGCGCTTCCGGTTGTCACAGTGTCCCAGGGACTCTGTTGGGGTGTGGCACAGGAAGAAAACCGTATGTGGGATTTTTTGCATACAGCGGATGATATGCTGTACCGGGTGAAGAAATTCAGCAGAAATAATTATTGTGTGGGAAATATTCAAAAATCAGAAGATGTGTCCATGGGCACATCCCAGAAGTAAGGAGCAGAATGGAAACAGTCAGATTTGAAGAAATGAATTTATATCCGCAGCTTTTGCGGGCAATTAAAGAGATGGGATTTGAGGAAGCCACTCCGATTCAGGTGCAGGCGATACCGGTTGTGATGAGTGGTGTGGATGTGATTGGACAGGCGCAGACCGGAACCGGAAAGACGGCGTCATTTGGAATTCCTCTTCTTATGAAAGTAGATCCGAACCTTAAAAAAACACAGGCAATCGTGCTTTCTCCTACGAGAGAGCTTGCAATCCAGAGTGCGGAGGAGATTCGGAAACTTGCAAAATATATGCATGGCATCAAGGTTCTTCCGGTGTACGGCGGGCAGGACATTACAAGACAGATTAAGGCACTTAAGGGTGGCGCGACGATTATAATCGGTACACCGGGACGCGTGATGGATCATTTGCGCCGAAAGACCATTCGTTGCGATTATGTGGATACCTTTGTGTTGGATGAGGCAGATGAGATGCTGAACATGGGATTTCGGGAGGATATTGAGACCGTTCTGTCTTATGTTCCGAACGAGAACCGGCAGACGGTGCTGTTTTCCGCAACCATGCCAAAGCCGATTCTGGATATTACCAAGAAGTATCAGAAAAATGCCACGACCATTAAAATTACCAAGAAGGAACTGACCGTTCCGAATATTGACCAGTATTACTATGATGTACGTCGAAACGATAAGGTGGATGTGCTGACACGTCTTCTGGATTATTACAATCCGAAGCTTTCACTTGTATTTTGCAATACCAAGCGTATGGTGGACGAACTTGCCGCAGAGCTGCAGGGACGCGGTTATGCAGCGGAGGGGATTCACGGTGATATGAAACAGACGCAGAGAGACCGCGTGATGAAGAGCTTTCGAAAGGGAAGAACGGATATCCTGATTGCGACGGATGTGGCCGCCCGCGGAATTGATGTGGATGATGTGGAAGCGGTATTTAACTATGACCTGCCACAGGACAATGAGTATTATGTGCACAGAATCGGACGTACCGGCCGCGCGGGGCGTACCGGCCGGGCATTTAACTTTGTTAAGGGCAAGGAAGTTTACAAATTAAAAGAAATTCAGCGTTACTGTAAGACGAAGATTAAGGCGCAGCCGATTCCGTCTACGGATGATGTGGCAGCCATTAAAGCAGATAAGATTCTGGACGGAATCGGACAGATTATCGAAGATGGCGAGCATAAGGATATGATTGACATTATCGAGCAGCAGATTAACAATTCCGATTATACGGCGATGGATATTGCAGCGGCCTTTTTGAAGCAGGCAATCGGCGGAATCGAATTGTCTGGAGAAGACAGGGAAGAAGATGTCTTTTCCGCAGATACAGGCGCAGAAGAAGGTATGGTACGGCTCTTTATCAACATCGGTAAAAATCAGAAGATCCGGCCGGGCGATATTCTGGGAGCTGTGGCAGGAGAAGCAGGCATTCCGGGCAAGCTGGTGGGTGCCATCGACATGCATGATAATTACACCTTTGTGGAGGTTCCGCAGGAATACGGCAGGGACGTTCTTAAGGCAATGAAAAATGTAAAAATAAAAGGCAAATCGGTATGTGTAGAACCGGCAAATGCCCGATAGAAAATTTTACTATTTTTTTAGTTGAAAAATGGGGTCAACCTAGTGTATTCTATGCATATACGGAAGCTAAAAAATACGAAAAAACGAAAGAGTGAAAGGATTATGGGAAATCGTACAAAGGTGAAACAGCGACGGTTGTTTAAGAGCATTCGAGGAAAACTGATTCTGTTGGGAGTTGTTGCGATGTTAACAACACTGATACTGGGAATCACCGGAATAGCTATGATTAACCGTAACAATGGAAACGCTATGGTTTTGGAGGACGTGAACAAGATTAATGTCCTGCTGAATGCCAATCAGACTGCTGAGGCAAACTTTTTATACAGTCTGGATGATTCATATAACGATGAAATTATGCAGAATATAGACAGTATGACGACTGCAGTTAACCAGGCAAAGAAATATGGTGACGCAGGGGTACGGAAGAATCTGGAAAGCGTAGAGAAAAACATCTCCCAGAACCAGTCCAACATGACAGAATTGCGGGAACTTTATTCGAAGCGAAGCTTTTCCAAGGAGCAGGGACTGTATGCTGATTTTCTAGCAGAGGACGAGAATCTGGAAGGGACATTTGCACAGATGCTGTCAGAGAGCGAGTGGGTTGACGGACCGTGGGTAGAGAATGATCTCGCAAGTGTTAAGACGGTAAAGATTGACGGAAAAAATTATAAGCATATCAAATATGAGACTTCCATTCCGGAAACCGGAAAGCGTAATTATATTCTTATCCGTCTGGGAAATGATGGCATTAAGTATACGGGAAATGTATACATGAACAATGTGACTTTCGACGGCAGTACAACGGTTGATTTGTCCGGAATGACAAAAGAGCAGTTAGGCGAGTCTTATGGAGACGGAATCAGCGGACTGGATGTTGCGAAGTTTAATAATACGGACAGCATTACTTTTAAGGCGAATTTTATCGGCGGACAGGATTGGAGAGAGGCTTCCATCGCGATTCCTCTGTCGGATTATAATATCCGTGATTACAAAAAAGCTTCCGTAGATCTTTATTTGGAAGAAAAAGAGACTCCGATTATGAAGGTTGCCATTGCTTACAACCGGAAATATGATTTTGATGCAAATCTGGAGAATTTGAATGATTTATTTTCCAAGTACAGTATGACGGTGGCAGAGGGAAAAGATGCGACCGATCAGGCAACCGCAATTGAGAACAAGATTGCAGAGCTGAAGGAGAATATCTCCTTATATACACTGAATGAAGATTATATTTCTGCCGGAACGGCTTCCATGGAGAAAATCGAAAGCATTTTTGCTGAAATCAAGGAAGCTGACTTAACGATTGTTTCGCTTAAGAACAGCAATAACACCAGTGTGAAAGATATGGCAAGTGCCATCTCCAAAATACAAAATGACGTTGAGAAACAGAACAATGTGTCAAAAACATCCATGCTGACTCTGATTATTGTAGTATTGGTAGTGGGATTGGCATTGATTGCACTTTTGGCAGTCTATGTGATTCAAAGTGTACAGAAGAGTATTCGTGGTTTCAAATCAACACTGACCGGAATCTCGGAAGGAAAGCTTTCCGTTCGTGCACAGACCGGAAGCGGGGATGAATTTGATGTATTCGGACAGTCACTGAACAGTATGGCAGAAACTCTGACGGGAACATTAAAGCATGTGAACGATGCGGCAGATGAGTTGAGCCAGAGTGGAAATAAGCTGGAGCAGATGGCACAAAATACAAGTGATACTTCCGAACAGATGAAAGCCTCCATTCATGGAATTGCATCAGGTGCAACCGAGCAGGCGGAAAATGTGGAAGATTCCACCAACCAGATTCAGAATATGGGAGATATTATGGATAAGATGGTGGAAAATGTGAATCAGTTGGATGTGTCTGCAGGAAATATGGAGCGGGCAAGCGAGGAAGCAAAGAATATTCTGGATGACTTAAGTGTCTCAAATTATAAGATGACGGATGGAGTCGAAAAGATTGCGGATCAGATTGAAAGAACAAACCGCTCCGTTGAGGAAATCCGGGAGGCAGTTTCATTGATCTCCGAGATTGCAAGCCAGACCAACCTGCTTTCCCTGAATGCAAGTATCGAAGCGGCGCGTGCCGGTGAGGCAGGAAAGGGATTTGCGGTAGTAGCTTCTGAGATATCACAGCTTGCCGATCAGTCCGATCAGTCGGCAGATAAGATTTCTGATGTCATCAATAAGCTGACACAGGAGTTTAAGCAGACCTTGCAGATTATGGAAGAAGTAAGCAGTGCAACAGAGGAGCAGAATAAGAAGCTCGAAGCAACACAGAATCAGTTTTTGATTGTGGGAGAGGGTATCTCCAATTCCAGAGCTGAGACTTCCATGATCAAAGAGCTCATTGAGGAATGTAATCATGTTCGAATTCATGTGAGCGATCTGATGTCCAATTTGTCAGCCATCTCAGAGGAGAATGCAGCTTCCACAACCGAGACGGAAGAGGCTATGCGAGTATTGAATGATACTTTTGCAGAATTGCTGGAATCGTCACAGAGATTTGTGGAGCTTTCCAGTGGTCTTGAAAAAGAGATGAGCTCTTTTGAATTCTAACAAACATAAACCGGAGGAGTACATATGAGAATCTGTTTGATCCGGCATGGTGAGACGGATTGGAACCGTATCAACCGCATGCAGGGAAGAGAGGATATTCCGTTGAACGAGGCAGGCGTGGCACAGGCCCACGCCTGCGGAGAGGCATTGCAGGGACTTGGAATTGAAGCCGTATATACCAGCCCTTTGAAGCGGGCACGCCGTACCGCGGAGGAAATTGCTTCCTGCGTCGGGCTGACAGAATCCGATGTATATCCGATGGAGAAACTGATAGAGAGGGATCTGGGTATTTTTTCAGGAAAATGCGTGGAAGACAGAAAGAAGTACTTTTCCATAGCAGCCAGTGAGGACAGCAGTGCCGGGATGGAGCCCTTTGCAGATGTGGGAGTGCGGATGCAGCAGGCGCTGGAGGAATTGTCCGGCATGGGTTATAAGACGGTTGCAGCGGTATCCCACGGCGCTGCAATCAATGTGCTTCTGGCCGGACTTTCCAACCATGAAATGGGCACAGGAAAGACAAAGCTGCACAACGGCGGGATTACAATTATCGAAGGAAATACCGCGTCCGGGTTCCGGATTCAGCAGTGTAATCTCCTCCCTTCAGAATTAAATAAGGCGATGTTAACAAAACCTTAATATATTTTTTGTTGATTTTTACCAAACTAAGTGTTACAATGTACCTGAAATGAAGGAAGACTTCATTTGACACATCTTTGTATCAGCAACATATGATAGAAGTGTTGAGGATGTAAAAATAAGTAAAAGGAGGTGCATTGTGATGCATACAATTGATCCAACCATGTCCTTTGCTCAGGTAGTACAGTATTATAAGGATTATGTAAAACGGACAAGGAGTTTGGGACGCAAGCCTGTATCATTTCTCAGATTTGTGACAGGCAGATATTAGAAGTCGGATGACAAGGCCGGGTATAAAGATGCCACCGGAAGTCACCCGACTTTTTTATTTTATTCAAAGATTTCAACTTTTCAGAAAACTACTCTCGAATAATTCATTTTAGTAAATCTGCACAAACACCAAAGATAAAAACTAGTATTATATACAAAAAATAAATAAATGCTTGCAGAAAAATACAAAACTGGTGTATACTTACATTAACGAAAACGTTACCGATAATGTTCTCGATAACATTATCGGTAACGTTACCGGAAATAGCATACTGAAAATAAAGGAGGAAAAAGGTATGAAGAAAAAGTTAGTATCAGTATTATTAGCAGCAACAATGGTTGCAGGTGTATTGGCAGGTTGCGGTGGAAGTGACGCAGAGGAAAGCAGCGGAACACAGTCCGGCGCAGCAGCTTCCTCATCATCAGGAAGCGGTTCCGTTTATCTGTTGAACTTTAAGCCTGAGACAGATGAAGCGTGGCAGGAGCTGGCAAGCACTTATACCGATCAGACAGGTGTAGACGTAACAGTTCTTACCGCAGCAGGAGGACAGTACAATACATCACTTCAGGCTGAGATGGCTAAGTCAAAGATGCCGACCATCTTCAATGTCGGTAATACAACAGCAGCACAGACATGGAATGATTACACCTATGATCTTTCCGAAACTGACCTGTATAATCACCTTACCGATAAGTCTTTGGTAGTAAATTATGATAACAAGGTAGCTGCAATTGCAAACTGCTATGAGTGCTACGGTATCATCTACAACAAGACAATCCTTGAAGGATATTGCGGAATGGACGGGGCTGTAGTTTCCTCAGTAGATGAGATTAACAGTTTTGATAAGTTAAAGGCAGTTGCAGACGATATCAACGGACGTGTTGATGAGATTAATGATGCACTTGGAACAAATCTTACTGAGGCATTTGCTTCTGCAGGTCTGGATGATAATTCTTCTTGGAGATTCTCCGGACATCTGGCAAATATGCCACTTTACTATGAGTTCAAGGATGATGGATGTGATTTGATTGCAGGTGAGGCAACAATTGATGGAACATATCTGGATCAGTTCAAGAACGTATGGGATATGTATGTATCTGATTCAGCAGCAGACCCTAAGACCCTGAATTCCGGAGCTTTAAGTTCAGAAGCTGAGCTTGGAATGGGAGAGGCTGTATTCTATCAGAATGGTGACTGGGAGTTCTCAGAACTGACCAACCCTGACAATGGTTATACCGTAACAGCAGACGATTTATCTATGATGCCTATTTACTTTGGTGTTGATGATGCTAACCAGGGACTTTGTGTAGGTACAGAGAACTACTGGGCAATTAACGCTAAGGCTTCACAGGAAGATATTGATGCATCTCTGGAGTTCTTAAACTGGGCTATTTCTTCTGACGAAGGACGTGACGCTATCACAAACAAGATGGGACTTACAGCTCCATTCGATACCTTTACAGGAGATTATGAGACAAAGAATGCATTTGCTCAGGCAGCAAACAAGTTAATGACAGACGGCAAGACTTCCGTTGCATGGAGCTTTAATGCAACTCCGAATGTAGATGACTGGAGAAAAGGTGTAGTTAGTGCACTTACAGCATATACAGCAGGTGATGGTGATTGGGATGCAGTTAAGACAGCATTCGTAGATGGTTGGGCAGAGCAGTGGACACTGGCTCACGAAGAGGACTAATCAGACACTCTGAAACCGGATCACAAAGGAAGGGGAGTAGGTAGTGATACTTACTCCCTTTTATAAAAAGGAAGGGAATCATTATGGAAAAAGCGATTAAAAAATATTTCCCAATATTTTTACTGCCGACGATGATTGCATTCACAATTGGATTTATTGTTCCATTTGTTTATGGTGTATTCCTCTCTTTCTGTAAATTTACAACAGTTACAGACTGGAAATGGAGAGGCCTGCAGAATTATACGAAAATCTTTTTTGTCAACGGAAAACTGGATACAACATTCCTGCATTCACTGTGGTATACAGCATTGTTTACCATCGTATGCGTTTTGATTATCAATGTTTTATCATTTGCAATCGCAATGCTTTTGACAAAGGGAATTAAGGGAACAAACCTGTTCCGTACCGTATTTTTCCTGCCAAACCTGATTGGTGGTATTGTATTAAGTTATATCTGGCTGATGATTTTTAACAGCGTATTGGCAAATATGTCAAAGACGATTGTATCATCTCAGTGGACGGCTTTCTGGGGCATGGTAGTTGTGGTCTGCTGGCAGCAGATTGGATATATGATGATTATCTATATCGCGGGAATTCAGAATATCCCGGGAGAGCTGATAGAAGCCGCAAAGATTGACGGAGCAAATTCATTACAGCTCCTCAGACATGTAACACTTCCGATGTTGATGCCGACGATTACGATTTGTACATTCCTGACGTTAACAAACGGATTCAAACTTTTCGATCAGAACCTTGCACTGACCGGCGGAAATCCGGGACAGATGTCCGAACTTCTTGCATTGAATATCTACAACACCATGTACGGTACTACCGGATGGCAGGGTGTAGGTCAGGCGAAGGCAGTCATCTTCTTTATTCTGGTTGCATTAATTTCACTGCTGCAGAATAAGCTGACAACAAGCAAGGAGGTGGAGAGCTAATGGCTAAAAATAAGGAAAATGTAAGCACTGTAAGAGCTGCAAAACATGGATGGATATTGACAGTGATTTTTGCAATCGTCAGTATTCTGTGGATTTCACCGATTTTTGTGGTACTTATGAACTCTTTTAAGAGAAAAGCCTATATCTTTACATATCCGTTCAGCCCGGGAGCAGCAAATCTGTCCGAGGGATGGGACAAATTTGTAGCGGGCATTGAGAAAGCTTTCTGCGGATGGCTGAATTACTCGAACGGATTGAAGAAGACAGATTTTTGGAGCTGCTTTGGAAATTCACTGTTTATTACAGTAGGTTCGGTTTTACTCATTGTGGTTTGCTGTTCCATGTGTGCATGGTACATCACCAGAGTACATACCAAAGTAACCAAGGCAATCTATGTATTATGTCTGTTCTCCATGATTGTACCGTTCCAGATGGTTATGTTTACGCTTTCTAAATTCGCAAACATTCTGCATCTGTCCAATCCGATTGGAATTATCATTGTATATCTTGGATTTGGAGCAGGACTGGCGGTATTCATGTTTACCGGATTTGTGAAAGGAATCTCCCTTGAAATAGAGGAAGCGGCAATGATTGACGGTTGTACACCATTGCAGACATATTTCAGGGTTGTATTCCCGATTTTGAAGCCAACTACCGTTACGGTAGCCATTCTGGAGGCAATGTGGGTATGGAACGATTATCTTCTGCCAAGTCTTGTATTGAATATTAACAAGTATAAGACAATTCCGATTGCAGTTCAGTTCTTGAAGCAGAGTCATGGACAGATTGACTGGGGTGCAATGATGGCGGTTCTGGTAATGGCAATTTTACCGATTGTTATATTCTACATTATATGCCAGAAGTATATCATCGAAGGAGTTCTCGCAGGAGCAGTCAAGGGTTAATAGCGGACGTAAGGATCTAAAGCAGTAGGAGAGAAGCTATGACAATTATTGATATTGCGAATGAGGCCGGATATTCGGTCAGTACAGTTTCAAGAGTGCTCAACGGACGAAGAGATGTTAGTGAAGAAGCAAGACAAAAAATTATGGAGGTTGTGCAGGCAAATCATTTTGTGCCAAACCATAATGCGAAGTGTCTCAAGCAGACGGTGAGTAAGAGTATTCTGATCATTGTCAAGGGTACATCGAACATGCTTTTTTCCAATGTGATTGAAGCAGCACAGGGAATTGTGGACGAATCCAAATACTCGTTGCGTGTTCATTATCTGGATGAAGATGCAAACGAAGTACAGGAGGCACTGCGGGTTTGCAGAGAGCACAGACCGCTGGGAATTTTGTTCCTGGGAAGTAATGAGCAGAATTTCAGACAGGATTTCCAATATGTGGATGTGCCGTGCGTGCTTGTCACAGACCGTGGAGACGAACTTGGATTTGAGAATTTGTCATCCGTATCCACAGATGATGTTGCGGCAGCGGAGCAGGCAATTGATTATCTGTATGATAACGGGCATCGGAATATCGGGATTGTCGGAGGAGACGTACAGTTATCATCACCGAGCAGGAGACGTAAGGAGGGGTGTCTGCGAAGCTTTCAGAAGCATGGAATTGCGTTTGATGAGCAGAGTTATGTAACCGCGAGATTCTCCTGTGACAGTGCCTATCAGGCAATGAACCGTCTTTTGGAGCAGGAACGTTCGCTTACAGCGGTGTTTGCAATGAGTGATGTGATGGCAGTTGGTGCGATACGTGCGATTTTGGATGCAGGTCTGCGGGTTCCGGAAGATATCTCGATGGTGGGATACGACGGCACGCTTCTTGCGAATTACTATAATCCTAAGATTGTAACAATCTGTCAGGAATATGAGGAAATTGCAAAACGAAGCATGGAAATTTTAGTCGGAATGATTAATCTTGGGCAACAGGCGTTGCACCAGATGATTCCATTTGAATTAAAAAATACAGAGAGTGTGATTCGGATTACAGGGTAAAAAAATTCCCGGAAACTGGTAAAAACAGTTTCCGGGAATTTTTATATAAGCCGGTAAATAATAATGGCGAGAACAATTCCGATGATTCCCGCAATGGTAATTTTGATGGTAAGACCAAAGGTGAGAACCAGAATTCCAAGATCCAGTACCAACGGGGAAGACAGGCCAAAAGTCCGTCCGTAGTTCAGCCAGCTTAAAGCGGGAATGTCCGCGGTTAACTGTCCGATAAATCCGCCCAGTACGACACCGGCAAGTATCAGAATCAGTAATGTCCAATAATTTTTTGCAAGAGCTCCTTTTGCCATAATTCATCCTCTTTTCTTTTCAGTAATCGCTGTCTGTTATTTTAACATAAGTCATAAAAGAAATCCATTCTAACTAAATGAATCCTAAGTTATTTTGAATTGTTTATAGCTATCACAGGCCACAGACCAGTTGCGCGATGCGCATCTGCCGCTGCTTTGCAGCTTATGTCTGAGGCTGTGTGGTGGGTGAATTCTATTCACCCACCAAGTGAAATCAAGAATTCGGCTTACAAGCAAGCTTGACGCCTGAATTATAGATTTCACTTTGCCGCTGTGAATAATTCGAGTTATGCATAAAAATGTGTTGACAAAATCATACTAAGTATATATTATAGTATTTTAGTAGGAATTAAAAATGAATGTGAAAATGAGAGGCGGATATGAAGATTTCAACAAAGGGACGGTATGCGCTCAGGATGATGCTTGATCTTGCATCAAATTATACAGGATCTCCGATCAGTTTGAAGGATATTGCTAACAGGCAGGGAATCTCAGACAAATATCTGGAGCAGATTATCTCCGTTTTGAACCGCGCCGGTTACGTCAAAAGCGTGCGGGGAGCACAGGGAGGTTATCTGCTCAGCAAGGAGCCGAAAGATTATACGGTTGGTATGATTCTTCGTTTGACGGAAGGTTCATTGGCACCGGTAACCTGCATCGAGGACGATGAAATCAACTGTGAGCGGCAGGATGCCTGTGTTACCGTGATTTTATGGAAGAAGATAGATGAAGCGGTCAGAAATGTTGTGGATAACACGACATTACAGGATTTGCTGGACTGGCAGCAAGAGAAGACTGAAGATTATGTGATATAAGTGCAAATGTTGGGAAGAGTTCTGAACAGACAATAAAAAAGAAAAGAGATGGATAAAATGATTTATTTAGATAATGCAGCAACAACAAAGGTAAATCCGGAAGTATTATCCGAGATGCTTCCGTATTTTACGGAACATTACGGAAATCCGTCAGCTTTATACAGCTTCGCAGGCGAGACCGCAAAAGCTGTGGCAGAGGCGAGAGAGCGTGTGGCGAAAGTCATTGGAGCAAATGCGGAGGAAATTTATTTTACGGGCGGCGGAAGTGAGTCTGATAACTGGGCGCTGAAAGCCACCGCAGAGGCTTATGGAAAAAAGGGAAAGCATATCATTACATCAAAAATTGAACATCATGCCATTCTCCACACTGCAGAGTGGCTGGAAAAACAGGGATATGAAGTGACCTATGTGGATGTGGATGAGAACGGAACCATCCGGCTGGATGAGCTGGAAGCGGCCATCCGCCCGGACACAATTCTGATTTCCGTGATGGCGGCAAATAATGAGATTGGTACGATTCAGCCATTAAAAGAGATTGGTGCCATTGCCCGCAAGCACGGCGTTTTATTTCACACGGATGCGGTACAGGCTTTTGCCCATATTCCGCTGAATGTGGATGAGATGAATATCGATATGCTCAGTGCCAGCGGTCATAAGATAAACGGACCGAAGGGAATCGGCATCATGTATATCCGAAAAGGAGTACAGATTCGCTCCTTTATCCACGGCGGAGCGCAGGAGCGGCAGAGACGTGCCGGAACGCATAATGTGCCGGGTATCGTCGGAATCGGAAAAGCGGCAGAGATATCGGCCCGCAATATGGAGAAAAATAATGAACAGGAAAGAAAACTTCGGGATCATTTGATTCAGCGCGTGTTGGAGGAGATTCCGTATAGCCGTCTGAACGGCGATCCGCAGAAGAGACTTCCGAATAACGCGAATTTCTGCTTCCGTTTTATAGAGGGAGAGTCCATGCTGATTCTTCTGGATCAGGCGGGAATCTGCGGAAGCAGCGGCTCAGCATGTACATCCGGTTCCCTGGATCCTTCTCATGTACTTCTGGCAATCGGCCTTCCGCATGAGATTGCACACGGAAGCCTGCGTCTGACACTCTCGGAGGAGACAACCCTGGAAGAGATCGATTATACCGTGGACACGCTGAAAAAGATTATTGAACGTTTGCGCAGCATGTCACCTTTATACGAAGATTTTATGAAAAAGGAGAACAGCAATGTATAGTGAAAAAGTAATGGATCATTTTAGTAATCCGCGTAATGTGGGCGAGATGGAGAACCCAAGCGGAGTTGGAACAGTAGGCAATGCAAAGTGTGGAGACATCATGCGGATGTATCTGGATATTGATGACAACGGAGTTATCCGGGAGGCAAAATTCAAGACTTTCGGATGCGGAGCGGCCGTGGCAACAAGCAGTATGGCAACCGAGCTTGTAAAAGGCAAGACCATACAGGAGGCATTGGAAGTAACCAATAAAGCGGTGATGGAAGCACTTGACGGACTGCCACCTGTCAAGGTACACTGTTCTTTGTTGGCGGAGGAAGCGATTCATGCTGCGTTATGGGATTACGCAGAAAAGAATCATATCCATATCGAGGGACTGGAAAAGCCGGTCAACGATATCGGGGAAAAAGAAGAAGCTCCGGAAGAAGTATATTAGAAAGGACTGCGCCAGGAAATGCATATGTGTTTCTTGGCGCATTTGTGTATGTGGTATGAAAGAAAAAGTAGTGGTAGGAATGTCCGGAGGCGTGGATTCGTCGGTGGCTGCATATCTGCTTAAGGAGCAGGGATATGACGTCATCGGAGTTACCATGCAGATATGGCAGGACCAGGATGTGTTTACACAGTCGCAGGAGGGCGGCTGCTGCGGTCTGTCGGCGGTAGAGGATGCAAGAAGAGTGGCCGAGAAGTTGTCGATTCCGTATTACGTCATGAATTTCAAAGCGGATTTTCAGAGAGCGGTTATCGACTATTTTGTGTCGGAATACGAGAAAGCGCGGACTCCGAATCCATGCATTGCCTGCAACCGCTATGTCAAGTGGGAATCCCTGCTGAAGCGTTCAATGGAAATCGGTGCGGATTATATTGCAACGGGGCATTATGCAAGGATTACCCGCCTTTCAAACGGACGATACAGTATTCGAAATTCGGTGACAGCGGCAAAAGATCAGACCTATGCCCTGTATAACCTGACGCAGCAGCAGCTCATGCATACTCTGATGCCGGTGGGCGAATATACGAAGCCGCAAATCCGTGAGATTGCGGAGAAAATCGGGCTTCCGGTTGCGTCAAAGCAGGACAGCCAGGACATCTGTTTCGTACCGGATCATGATTACGCGGGATTTATCACGCGGGAGACCGGGCGTGAGAGCAGACCGGGCAACTTTGTGGATGAGACCGGGCAGATACTTGGACAGCACAGGGGGCTCATTCACTATACAATCGGACAGCGAAAAGGACTGGGGATTTCTTCACAGACACCGCTTTTTGTAAAGGAACTGCGACCGGAGACCAATGAAGTGGTGCTCTGTCAGTCCCAAAGTCTGTTCAATCGCGTGTGTTATGTAGACAATGTAAATTATATGGCACAGGAGACACTGACAGCACCGGTTGCCGCAATCGGAAAGGTGCGGTATTCCCATGCCGGTGCACCGTGCATGCTTTATCCATGCGGGGACGGAACCCTGCGCTGCGAATTTGAAGAACCGCAGCGCGCCATGACGCCCGGACAGGCGGCAGTTTTTTATCAGGATGATTATATCCTTTGCGGCGGAACCATAGAAAAAACATAACTATTCAGAACCCAACCCCAACATTCGCATTTCCGCACTCTCTACGAGTGCTTTCTCGTCCCTTCAGGACTAAAAATGCTCATATTGGGGGCGGTGACTCTATTCGAGCCACCTTACAAATAAGATAAATAGCTTCTTACATGCAAGCATGACGAATCTATTCATCTTATTCTAAGGGGTTCTGAATAGTTACGAAAAACGAAAAAGTAGTTGACAGTTGCATCTTTTAGGTGTATATTCAATACAACACATAAATTCCTACTAATACAGTATGGTTATCGGGGGTTGATAACAAAACGAAATTATGAGCATAGAAGGAGGATATTAAAATGGCACATATTTATGAAGGAACATTAGGATTAATCGGAAATACACCGCTTGTGGAGCTGACACACATTGAGAAGAAATTCGGTCTGGAAGCGCGGCTTCTGGCAAAGCTGGAATACTTTAATCCGGCAGGTTCCGTAAAGGATCGTATCGCAAAGGAAATGATTGAGCAGGCAGAGGCAGACGGTTTGTTAAAGCCGGGCTCCACGATTATTGAACCGACCTCAGGTAATACAGGAATCGGACTTGCTGCAATCGCAGCAGCAAAGGGATATCGGTTGATCATTGTTCTTCCAGAGACGATGAGTATTGAGCGCCGCAATATTATCAAGGCATATGGAGCTGAGCTGGTACTTTCCGATGGAAGCAAGGGTATGAAGGGTGCCATTGCAAAAGCAGATGAACTGCATAAGGAGATTCAGGACAGTTTCATTCCGGCACAGTTTGATAATCCGGCAAATCCGGCAGCACACAGAAAAACCACAGGTCCTGAAATCTGGGAAGATACAGATGGAAATGTGGATGCATTTGTAGCAGGAGTCGGAACCGGAGGAACAATTACCGGAACCGGAGAGTATTTAAAGAGCAAGAATCCAAATGTGAAGGTTGTAGCGGTTGAGCCGGAGGCTTCAGCAGTATTGTCTACCGGTCAGGCAGGACCGCACAAGATTCAGGGAATCGGCGCAGGCTTTATTCCAAACGCACTGAATACAGAGGTATATGACGAGATTATTCCGATATCTAATGAGGATTCCTTCGAGTATGGCAAGCTGATTGCAAAGGAGGAGGGAGTTCTGGTTGGTATTTCTTCCGGAGCAGCGCTTGCTGCGGCAATCCAGGTAGCAAAGAGACCGGAATTCAAGGGAAAGACAATTGTTACACTCCTTCCGGATAGCGGAGATCGTTATTATTCCACGGATCTGTTTAAGGGCTAAATCAGGAACAATAAAAGCAGAGGTTTAAAAAGGAGACCGTATCACTCAGGTACGGTCCCCTTTTTTATTCACTCTTTTCAAATGGTCGAATCTTTAGATGTACGCCGCGTTCGTCGGCAATCTTCTGGCATGTCCTGATATCTTCCGGAGAAAGAATATCTACAATAGAAAGCTGGGTGTGTGGAATGAGTCTGCCACACTCCTCTGCAAAATCCAGCATTGCATCATAAGCATGAGGAAAAGAGGGCCGGGTTACTTTATCGTATTCCTCCGCGTTTGGAGCGTTCAGACTGATGGAGATACTGTCAACGACTGTGGACAGCTCCGGAACGATATCGCGATGGTGAAAAAGATTGCCAAGTCCGTTGGAATTGACGCGAATCGGCAGTCCGGTTTTTTCCTTGATATAGCGTGCGGATGCAATGAGATTGTCCAGTGCGCAGGTTGGTTCTCCATAACCGCAGAATACAAATTCTTTATAGCCGGAGAAGTCAAAGGCATCTATTGCGGCAATGATTTCTTCAAGCGTTGGGTCTGTCTTATGCCATAAAGTATCGGCATCCCCGACTCCGTCAAACTGCTGGCGGATGCAGAATGTACAGGCGCAATCACATTGGTTGGTGATATTGGCATACACCTGATTGTTATAGACATAAAGTATTTTTGCCATAATGCATCATCCTTTCATTTCAGTAATTGTATAACAACAACTGGATATGTGTATAGAACCAAAAGAAAAAGAAAGAATAGGACCACATGGAGATTTAAGAAAATATTAAAGAAAAAAGACGATAATATTGCTATAATGTGGTGAGTTACGTGGGATAGAAAATTACAGGAGAAAAGGAGTATCTTATGAAAGAATTTCAACGCGTGCTGAAGAGATTTATGTCCATTAATAAGGATTACATACCGGCGTTGCGGGTGGCACTGTTTTTCCTGATTCTGAATCAGGGACTGGTTGCTTATATCAACTATACGGTCGGAAATCTGACAGATGCCATAACGGCTCTGGAGTTTGAGCGCTTTGGCATGTTTATACTGATTCTGGTATTGATGCAGGTTCTGCATCTGATTGCGGAGTATCAGGTGAACTACCGGGTAAATTACCTGAGCGAAAGTTTTGTCCGGCGTCTGCGTCTGCATACATATCAAAAGATAACAAGAGCCAGCATGCGGTGGCTGGATAATAAAAAGCTGGGAGATGTCATTTCAAGAATCAATGGCGATCTGAACAGTCTGGTCGGTCAGATTACGACATTTATGACCTGGCAGCTTGCCGGAATAGTCACTTTTTTCGTTTATATGGCAGCCTGCTTTGTGATCAACTGGAAGCTTACATTGATAGGATTCAGTATCGTTCCGGTGCTTGCGGTACTGCAGTTTCTGACCGGAAAGCCAATCGCCAGACTGGGGCAGAAGCGTTCCGTGGCAGAAGGAAAAGCAAATGCCCTGTTTGTGGATCTGGTCGGTGGATTAGGGCTGATTAAGACTTTTAAGGCAGAGGAGCATCTGTAGGAAAAATATAATAAGCAGGTAAAAGAAACCGTGTCTGCAAATGTGAAATCCTTTGCACTGGAGTTTATTATGAATCCGCTTCAGCTTCTGATGGGATATCTGCCAAACATTATTATTCTCGTTGTGGGAAGCCGTATGGTGTTGGAGAAGGAGCTGAGCATCGGTATGCTGTTTTCCTATATGCTTTTGGCAACGGGAGCACTGGAGACGGTTTCCAGCCTGTCGTGGCAGGTTCGGAATATTTATGACACCGTGGGTATCTCCAAGCGTATT
>JAQXZD010000114.1 GCA_029227035.1 Lachnospiraceae bacterium | reverse complement strand
TCTCCATTTCTTATTGTTTTTAAAGATTCTTCCAACATTTGTTCAAAGCTCATTTCTGACATTCTTTGAAACCTCCTCGATGATATAGTTTGGGGTTGAAGCCCCTGCGGTAATACCTACGTTATTGATGGATTTTATCTGTCGATAGTCCATATCTTTACTCGTTTGTATATAGTAAGTATTTGCACATTCCTTTTTAGATATCTCATACAGCTTCTGCGTATTGGAACTGTGCCTGTCTCCGATTACGATCATGGCTTCAGACTGCCCGGCAATAAAGCGGGTCTCTTTCTGTCTTTCTTCCGTTGCATTGCAGATGGTATCTAAAACAATTATATCATAACCTTTTTTCTTAATAATTTCAACTAATTCTTGAAATTTATTGTAGTTAAATGTCGTCTGTGCCACCATACAGACTTTTTCATCCTTTGGAATCGGCAATTGTTCCATCTCTTCCGGAGTCATAACGGTATAGGCTTTCTGTCCGTCCACCCATCCAAGGATTCCTCTGACTTCCGGATGCCTCGCATCTCCGGCAATGACCACGGTATATCCTTGGGCACTGTACTCTGCCACCAGTTTGTGTATCTTTAAGACAAACGGACAGGTCGCATCCAGCACATCATATCCGCAGGCTTCCATTTCATCATATTCTTTCCTGCTGATGCCGTGAGATCTGATTACGATTTTTCCTCTCGGAAGGGTTTTCAGCTCTTCTGTATCCGAGATAACTTTTACGCCTTTTTCCATCAAATCCGCTACGACTTCTTCATTATGAATAATCGGACCGTAAGTATAAACCGGCACCTCATTTTTTCCCGCTTCTTCGTACACCATATTGACTGCACGCTTTACTCCAAAGCAAAAACCGGCACTCTTTGCAATCATTAAATTCATTTTTACTCAGCCTTTTTTTGAATGATTTTTTTCATTTCTGCCACAACACCGTCAATGTCCAGCTCCGACGTATCCAGAAGAACCGCATCCTCCGCCTGCTTAAGCGGCGAAGTCTCTCTGTGCATATCCCTGTAATCCCTGTCGATGATATCTTTTTCAATCTCATCTATATCGCAGGTATTTCCCTTTGCCGTGAGCTCATCGAATCTTCTCTGGGCACGCACCCTTGAACTTGCCGTCAAGTAAATCTTGACATTGGCATCCGGCAAAACCACGGTTCCGATATCGCGTCCGTCCATGATGACATTTTCCTTTGCCGCGAGCTGCCTCTGCAGTTCCACCAGTTTGGTTCGCACAACCGGATATACACTGGTGGCACTCGCCATGTTTCCAACCTCTTCCCTGCGGATAACGCCATTGACATTCTCACCGTTTAACATCACCTGCTGTTCACCGTTCTGATACTGAATGGTTACGTCAACGGTACTGCAGGCATCTGCGATGGCCTTTTCATCCTTTGCATCAATTCCGTTCTGCAGGAAATAATAAGCCATGGCCCGATACATGGCTCCTGTATCCACATAAATATATCCAAGATCTGCCGCCAGTTTTTTGGCTATGGTACTTTTTCCGGCTCCTGCCGGTCCGTCAATTGCAATATTGTATGTTTTCATAAATCCTCCCTGTCTTACATGCTTTTCCTGTCCTATTGTAAGCAAAATCCTGCGTTTAATCAAGTCCTTTTCCGATTATACACAGCTTCCCGCAAGGTGCCCCGTAGACCATGCAATCTGAAGGTTATATCCTCCGGTCAAAGCATCCAGATCCAGCACTTCCCCGCAAAAATACAGATGATGCATCCGCTTTGATTCCATGGTGGATGGATTGATATCCTTTACGGATATTCCTCCCTTTGTGATAATTGCCTCATTCCATCCGCGAAGCCCGGTAACCGTAAGTGGCAGATGTTTCAAAAGCGATACCAGTTTTCCTCTCTCTTCCCTGGAAATCTCATTTACTTTTTTCTCCGGATCTACTCCGCTAAGCATAAGAATAACGGGAATCATTTTCGCCGGAAGGAGATGCGCCAGTGAATTCTTAAACTGTCTGTTCTTCATCTCCTCAAACTCACGAAGAATCCGTCTGTCAAGCTGCTCTGCATCCAATGCCGGCTTTAAATCAATGCCGAGCGTTAATTCATTCTGAAAATAAGTGCTTTTTATCATACCGCTCGCAGATAGAATCAAAGGACCGCTCACTCCGAAATGCGTAAAGAGCATCTCACCAAAATCTTCGTACAGTTTCTTTTTGCCCGCATGCACCGTAACACTCACATTTCGAAGCGACAGTCCCTGCAGCTCCTTCACCCACGCTTCCTTTGTTTCAAAAGGAACCAAAGACGGGGACGGTGAGACAAGGACATGGCCGCTCTCTTCCGCCATCCGGTAGCCGTCTCCCGTTGCACCGGTTGACGGATAAGACAATCCACCGGTTGCCACGATAACAGCTTCTGCCCGGCAGCTCTTTCCTCCTGCAAGCTGTACTCCGCGCACATACTGCTCTCCTCCTTCTTCCTCCGTCAAAAGGGACTCCACCTTGGTACGAAGCCGGATGTCAACGCTTTCTTCCTCCAGTGCCCTTTTTAACGCTGCAATCACATCCGAAGAATGATCGGATACCGGAAACACTCTGTTTCCGCGTTCCACCTTTGTCCGGACTCCATATTTTTCAAAAAAAGCAACGGTCTGTTCATTGTCAAAAGAATAGAAAGCACTGTATAAAAATTTACGATTGCTCATCACATTTGAAAAAAGGGTATCGATATCACTTGCATTTGTGATATTACAACGCCCTTTCCCTGTAATATAAATCTTCTTGCCCAGCTTCTCATTCTGTTCAAAAAGTGTAACCTGATGTCCGTTTTTTGCCGCGGCATAAGCTGCCATCATACCGGCAGCACCGCCTCCCACAACAATGACACTACTCATGAATCCGCATCCCCCAGTTTTGCATAATGTACTTTGATGGAATCATCAATATAATCAATCTCGTCATTCTCATATACCTGATATTCATCCCAGATATCCTCCAGCATGGAGAGCGTTCCCGCAACCTCCTTCTGCTTTTTCATACACAGCGCAACAATCAGTGCGTTGATAACGCTGAGCGGCGCAACCAGTGAATCCACAATCGAAGCCATATCACTGTCCGCAATCAGATTGCAGGAAGAATACAGATTCATCGGTGAATGGACACTGTCCGTAATAGTAATCACCTTGGCACTCCGGTTGTTGGCAAACTCCAAAGCCTTTAAAGTCCGCATGGAATAACGCGGAAAACTGATTCCGATAATCACATCCTCTTTTCCGATTCGAACCATCTGCTCAAACAATTCACTGGAACTGTTCGTGGTCAGAAGATGCACCTGGTCAAACATCAGATTCAGATAAAATCCCAGAAAGCTTGCAAGAGGCGCACAGCTTCGAATTCCCACAATATAGATATTCTTTGCCTCCAGAATTGTGGAAACCGCCATATCAAAAGCACTGTGATCGATCTTCTCCAGCGTGGTCTTAATCTTATCTGCATCTGCCTGAAGTACCGTCTCCAGGATCTTGGACTGACTGATTCTACCGTAAGTAACCTCCATCCGCTGAACGGAATTTAACTTGTTGCGCACCAGTTCTTCCAAAGCTCTTTGGAATTCCGGATATCCTTTATAGCCCAGATAAGTGGCAAAGCGCACCACCGTGGACTCACTGACTCCGACGGTCTCTCCAAGCTTTGCCGCCGTCAGAAAAACAGCCTTGTCATAATTATCCGTAATATAAGTTGCCAAAAGTTTTTGCCCCTTACTCATGGAGCTGTAATGATTATTGATTCTGTTTAACAGTTCATTAGTGTTCGCCATAAGAAACTTCCTTTACATAATTCATTGCAGGCTTTACTGCATTCTTCATTTCCTTTTCCACCGCCTGTCTCTGCCATACCAACACCGCGGCAATCCCGAGAACCGGAAGATTCAGCCATATTCCCCGTTCTGCCAACGCCCCGGTACAAAAATAGGACACAGCCACTCCAATGTGAAACGAAATCAGGCTTCCAAGGAAAAACTTCATCTTGTGCAGGTGTTTCCTGTCTTTGTCACACAGATACTCAGAAAATGCCAGTGTCGTCTGTTTCAGATTGTTTGTGGAAAAAATGGTTGAACTTACATACCCGTAATTTCCCGGAAACGCATTCCACTGTAACGACATGGAAAAAAAGATAGGCAATAATGCCAGCACCGGATCCACAGAGCCCGGAATAAATCCCTCTATCAGAACCGCTACACAGTCCACACCGATGGCAACCGCCGGAATATTCCATCCGGTCTTGTTCTTCATCATAACATAAAGCATAGTGCCTGCCACATACAATGCCACCGCAAGCACCCGAAGCAGTACATGGAAAAAATCTCTCCCAAATACGGCATACAGGAGATATATCAGATTGGAGGTCTGCGCATTGCCCAGAAAATCCGCTCTGATCAATATTGCATATCCTCCCATAAAGCCTCCGACAACCGCCATACAGTGATGCATCATGGTTACGAGGCGTTCTTCTTTTCGTTTTATTTCATCATTTTCTAACATTTGTTTCCTCTTTTTCATTTTCCTACCGAATGAAATTTTATCACTTTATCAAATAAATGCAAGAAAAAATTCAAAAAACATAAAAAGAGATGGGAAAATCGTCAAAACGATTTTTCCATCTCTTCTGAAATAGTGCAATACTCTGATTATACCGGGTATGCAGAATTCTTAACATCAGCAGCCTTTGCGTCAACGCCTGTCTGCTGTGCTTCACGATACTTGAAGAAATCTGTTGCAACCTGTGGGAATAATGCATAGGTCAGCACATCCTCATCCTGTTGCTTATACTGCTTCATTTCTTCCTCAATCTTAGCAAGCTCCGGCTCGAGTAAATCTGCCGGACGACAGGTGATTGCAGAAGCTTTCTCCTCCGGAGTCAGCACCTTGTCCACCACTTCCTGATTAAACGGCTTTACGGTCTGACCATACTTACCTTCCAGAATACCCTTGGTCTCCTGAGTGGCAACCTTGTATCTCTCGCCCATCAGCACGTTAAATACAGCCTGTGTACCAACGATCTGTGAAGAAGGTGTAACAAGCGGTGGCTCACCGAGATCCTTACGAACCTTTGGAACTTCCTTAAGCACTTCTTCATACTTATCCTCAGCCCCCTGCTCCTTGAGCTGGGAAATCATGTTGGATAACATACCTCCCGGTACCTGATAACGAAGTGTCTGAATATTGACACCCAGCACCTTCGGATTCAAGAGTCCGCTCTCCAGAGCCTCATCTCTCATCGGACGGAAGTAATCTGCGATCTCCGCAAGAATATTCTGATCCAGTCCTGTATCATAAGGAGTACCCTTGAAGGTCTCTACCATAACCTCTGTTGCCGGCTGGCTGGTACCCAGCGCAAACGGAGACATTGCGGTATCGATAATATCAACACCGGCCTCAACTGCCTTCAGATAAGTCATTGCTGCCACACCTGAAGTATAGTGTGTATGAAGTTCGATTGGAATATCCACAGCATCCTTCAATGCACGAACCAGCTCGTCTGCCTTGTACGGAACCAAAAGACCTGCCATATCCTTGATACACAGGGAATTTGCTCCCATATCCTCAACACGCTTTGCCATATCAACCCAGTAATCCAGCGTATAAGCATCTCCTAAGGTGTAAGACAGTGCAACCTGCGCATGTCCCTTCTCCTTATTTGCTGCCGTAATGGCTGTCTGCAGATTTCTAAGGTCGTTCAGACAGTCAAAGATACGAATGATATCAATACCATTTGCAATTGACTTCTGTACAAAATACTCTACCACATCATCTGCATACGGACGATATCCCAAGATATTCTGTCCACGGAAAAGCATCTGTAACTTTGTATTCTTAAATCCATCTCTCAGCTTGCGGAGACGATCCCACGGATCTTCCTTCAGGAAACGAAGAGATGCATCAAAGGTCGCGCCACCCCAGCACTCGACTGCGTGATAACCAACCTTATCCATCTTGTCAACAATCGGGAGCATCTGCTCTGTCGTCATACGTGTAGCAATCATGGACTGATGTGCGTCACGTAAGATTGTCTCGGTAATTTTTACCGGTTTTGCCTTAACTTCTGACATGATTATCCTCCTAAACTAATATTCGAGTCTTACTAAATTCCAAAAATCGCCATAAAACATCCTGCCGCTACCGCTGTACCAATTACACCGGCAACGTTCGGTCCCATTGCATGCATAAGCAGGAAATTGGTCGGATCTTCTTCCGCACCGACTTTCTGCGATACACGGGCTGCCATAGGAACCGCAGACACACCCGCAGAACCGATTAACGGATTAATCTTGCCCTTTGTAATCAGGCATAACAGCTTACCAAACAATACTCCGGCTGCTGTACCAACCATAAATGCTATCAGACCTAAAACGACAATCTTAAGTGTACTTGCATTCAGGAATGCCTCTGCACTGGTGGTTGCTCCGACAGAAGTACCAAGCAGAATAACAACAATATACATCAGCGCGTTGCTGGCTGTCTCCTGAAGCTGACGAACCACTCCGGATTCACGGAAAAGGTTTCCGAGCATCAGCATACCTACAAGAGGTGCTGTGGTAGGAAGCAGTACACAGACAACTACTGTAACGACAATCGGGAATAAAATCTTCTCAAGCTTACTTACCGGACGAAGGTTCTGCATCTTGATTGCACGCTCCTTCTTCGTGGTGAGAAGCTTCATAATCGGCGGCTGGATAATCGGAACCAGTGCCATATACGAATATGCCGCCACTGCAATCGGTCCCATAAGTCCCGTCTGTCCCAGCTTTCCGGCAAGGAAGATGGAAGTCGGTCCGTCCGCTCCACCAATGATGGATACAGCGGCTGCAGCCTTATCATTAAATCCGAAAAGAATTGCCAGGAAATATGCACTGAAAATACCAAACTGTGCAGCAGCTCCCATCAGGAAACTTATCGGATTGGCAATCAGCGGTCCAAAGTCAGTCATTGCACCTACACCAAGGAAAATCAATGACGGCAGAATTGACCACTCATCTAACTGATAGAAATAATAAAGTAAACCGCCCACGCCATTGCTTGTCTGCTCCGGGCTTGCAATAATATCCGGATAAATATTTACAAGCAGCATTCCGAAAGCAATCGGAACGAGAAGCAACGGCTCAAAGCCTTTCTTAATCGCAAGATACAGGAAAATGAATGCCACAAAAATCATGACATAATTTCCCCAGGTCAGATTAAAGAAAGCTGTCTGATGCAGGAGGTTTGTTAAAGTTTCGCCCACATAACTCACAGTCTTTTCCTCCTTGGATTAGTTTAAGCTGGCAAGCAGAGCTCCTGCTTCTACAGCATCTCCTACAGCCACATCAATACTTGCAACGGTTCCGTCCTCCGGTGCAACAACCGGTGTCTCCATCTTCATGATCTCAAGTACGAGAACGGTATCACCCTTCTTTACGGCATCTCCCACTTTCTTCTCAATCTTAAATACCTTTCCAGCTGCACCGGCTTCAATCTTAACACTTCCTGCACTGCCTGCCTGAGCTGCCGGCTTTGCTGCAGGTGCTGCAACGGCTGCTGTCCGCTTCGGTGCCGGTGCGCCTGTGCTTCCGGTCTCTTCTACTGTAACATCATAAACGTTACCATTAACGGTAATTGTGTAATTCTTCATCTGAATAATCCTCCTATAATCCTATCCTATCTTCTATTAATGGAACGTACTACAAAATCGCTTGTAGAAGTCCCGGTATCTGCCGCAATTGCCGCTGCAATAACAGCAATCAGCTCGGTATCATCTGCCTGCTGTACAACAGGTGCTTCGGCCTGAGCCTCTGCCGGTATATCTTCGACTGCCGGTGCCTCTGCTTCCTTCTTCTTTGTCTTTCTCTGCTCCAGATATGGGAAAATCTTAAAGCATGCAATCAAAAGACTGATCAGAATCAGCACTGCAAATACAATTGATATGGAAATCAGGGTGTTCATACCGGCCTTTGCCATCTTCTCACCGAGTGAGTAAACCGGATCAACCGAAATGCCCGTGATATCCATGGAATAATAATCGTAGACTACCTGAAAAACAACATCTTTCTTTTCAAACTTTAACTGCACATCAGTCGTAAGTGTCTTACCGGACTTGGTTACCTTAAAAGAGGACTCTTCAATTTCCTGAAACTCTCCAAATTCCTCTATGGTATCTGCCCACTTTGCCGCTGCCTCAATCTGCTGCGGAGTCACACCGTAATTGGCGCTCAGGCTCTCTGATACCTCCTCAGGTACTTCGTCCGCCTTAATACCGTTCTGCTCAAACAACAGATCTAACTGCTGAACCATATTGACATTGTTATATAACTCACTGTTCAGTTCGTCATAAGAATGTCCGTTATAATCCACCTTAGTCGGTTCTGTTCCGCAGGCACCAAGCATTAAGACCACCAATATCATACTGAGTACTAATGCAATTCTCTTTTTCATAAAACTTCACCTTTCTACTTGGTACCGTGTTTTTTCTCCGGCGCATGCACATACTTTGTATACAGCATCTCAAATGCGGCAACAAGGTACTTTCTGGTGTCTGCCGGCTCGATAATCCGGTCTACATAACCTCTCTGTGCGGCTGCCGTAACCGAATCCTGAAGCTTCTCATAATCGGAAGCCTTCTCCTTCAGTTCTTCCGCCTTTGCATCCGGATACATAATCTTTGCAGCCATATCCGGCTCCATTGTTCCAATCTTTGCATCCGGCCATGCATATACCAGATCTGCACCGATGGACTTGGAATTCATAAATACATATGCACTTCCGTAAGCTTCACCTGTAATCAGGTTCACCTTTGCAGAGGTTGCACCCGCAAATGCGGAAGTCATTCCTGCAAGTGCTTTTGCCAGGTTCTTCTCAGAACACATACAGTTCTTAAATCCGTTCACATTGGTAATGGACAGAACCGGAATGGAAAAGGCATCACAGAAGCGGATAAAATCAGCCGCCT
>JAQXZD010000113.1 GCA_029227035.1 Lachnospiraceae bacterium | reverse complement strand
GATGCTGAATGAAAAAACCGTACCCATGGAAGCAAAGAATTTCGCTGTGGGATTTCGGGTGGAACATCCCCAGAAGATGATAGATGAAGCCATGTACGGAATCCAAAAAGCAGGAAATCTTCCAGCTGCTCCGTACAAGGTGACCTCCAATTTTCCAAACGGACGCGGTGTATATTCATTTTGTATGTGCCCGGGCGGCTATGTGGTTAATGCCTCTTCCGAAAACGGCGGTACCTGCGTGAATGGTATGAGCTATTCCGGCAGAAGCGGAAAAAACGCAAATTCCGCAATTATCGTCTCTGTTTCCGGAGAGGATTTTGGAAGAACGGATGCACTTTGCGGAATGCACTATCAGGAAAAGCTGGAAAAGGCATGTTATGCACTGGGACAGGGAAAGATTCCCCAGCAGCTTTACGGGGATTTTGTGCAGAATACAAAAAGCAGCGAATACGGCATGTTCCGGTCTCAGACCAAAGGAGCAACCGTTTTCTCCAATCTCAGAGGACTTCTCTCCGGGGATATGGAGCAGTCACTGATACAGGGGATGGAACATTTTTCTCATATTATCCCGAATTTTGACCGCCCGGATGCCATTCTCTCCGGGATGGAAACAAGAACCTCTTCCCCGGTTCGTATTTTGCGGGATGAACATGGAGAAAGCCGTATAAAAGGACTTTTCCCATGCGGTGAGGGTGCCGGTTATGCGGGAGGAATCATATCGGCGGCAATAGACGGACTAAAAGCCGCAAGTGCCGTTATGGAGCAGTACCGTCCGGCAGAATAATAAGATGTGAGGACAGAATTGTGCAGAAAGTAACACCTATGATGCAGCATTATCTGCAGACAAAAGAAGAATATAAGGATTGTATTTTATTTTACCGGCTGGGAGATTTCTACGAAATGTTTTTCGATGACGCCAAGACCGTTTCAAGAGAACTGGAGCTGACTTTAACCGGAAAAAGCTGCGGACTTGAAGAACGGGCTCCGATGTGCGGTGTTCCTTTTCATTCAGCAGACGGTTACATCAACCGTCTGGTTAAAAAAGGCTATAAAGTTGCAATCTGCGAACAGATGGAAGATCCAAAGCTTGCAAAGGGGATTGTTAAACGTGAGGTAATCCGTGTGGTTACCCCGGGAACCAATATCGATATGAATTCCCTGGATGAAGCAAAAAACAATTATCTCATGTGCATTGTCTACATTGGGGATCGATACGGAATCGCAACTGCCGATGTCACAACCGGTGACTTTTTTGTGACGGAAGTAGACAGCGAGCGGAAACTGCTTGATGAGCTGAACCGCTTTTCCCCTTCGGAAATCATCTGCAATGAACCCTTTTATATGAGCGGAATTGATGTGGAAGATTTGCGCGAGCGTCTGGAAATTGCGGTATCTGCTCTGGATTCCTGGTATTTTGGGGATGAGCTTGCCAAAGAGACGCTGCTTTCCCATTTTCATGTACATAGTCTGGAAGGGCTTGGACTGATGGATTATGACTGCGGTGTGATTGCCGCCGGTTCCATGCTCAAATATCTGTATGAAACCCAGAAAAATTCCCTGTCCAATCTGCTTTCCATTCATCCGTATGCCATCGGCAGATATATGTTGATTGACAGTTCGTCCAGACGGAATCTGGAACTGGTGGAAACCCTTCGCGAGAAGCAGAAGAGAGGTTCCCTTTTGTGGGTGCTCGATAAAACCAAAACAGCCATGGGTGCAAGACTGCTGCGCTCCTATGTGGAACAGCCTCTCATCGACAAAGGCGAAATCATAAAGCGGCAGGATTTTATTGAAAAAATCAATGAAAAAGAAATGACCAGAGAGGAACTGCGTGAATATCTGAATCCAATCTATGACCTGGAGCGTCTGATTACAAGAATTACTTACCAGACCGCCAATCCAAGGGATATGATCGCTTTTCGCAATTCTCTTTCGATGCTTCCGTCCATCCGGACTCTTCTGGAGGATATCAACGGGGCGCTGGCGGAAGAAATCCGCAGTGAATTTGACTGCCTGGAGGATCTCTATGAATTGTTGGATGCTTCCATTAACGAGGAAGCCCCGGTATCCGTGCGGGACGGCCAGATTATTAAAACCGGCTACAATGAAGATGTGGACCGGCTTCGGAGCGCTTCCACAGACGGGAAAAGCTGGCTTGCGGACTTGGAAGCTGCCGAACGTGAAAAGACCGGCATCAAGAATCTGCGGATCAAATACAACAAGGTATTTGGCTATTATCTGGAAGTTACCAATTCGTTTCGGGATAAAGTGCCGGATTATTACATCAGGAAACAGACTTTAACCAATGCCGAAAGATATATTACCCCGGAACTGAAGGAGCTGGAAGATACCATTCTCGGTTCCGAGGACAAGCTGGTCAATCTGGAATACGATCTGTTCTGCGAAATACGGGATACCGTTGGCGCCAATGTCTCCCGCATCCAGAAAACCGCAAAGGCAATTGCAAAAGTAGATGCTTTTGTATCACTGGCTGTTGTTGCCGGACAGAATCATTATTGCAGACCAAAGATCAATGAGTCCGGCATTATTGATATTAAGGGCGGCAGACATCCGGTTGTGGAAAAAATGATAGACAATGACCTGTTTATCGAAAACGATACCTATCTGGACAACCAGAATAACCGCATTTCCATCATCACCGGACCGAACATGGCGGGAAAATCCACCTACATGCGCCAGACGGCGCTGATTGTCCTGATGGCACAGATTGGAAGTTTTGTCCCGGCAGTATCTGCAAATATCGGGATTGTCGACAGAATCTTTACCAGAGTCGGAGCTTCGGATGACCTTGCAAGCGGACAGAGTACTTTCATGGTGGAGATGAACGAGGTTGCCAATATTTTGCGCAATGCAACGTCCGATTCGCTCCTGATTCTGGATGAAATTGGGCGTGGAACCAGTACCTTTGACGGACTGAGTATTGCCTGGGCGGTGGTGGAATATATCAGTAATCCAAAACTTTTGGGAGCGAAAACTCTCTTTGCCACACATTATCATGAGCTGACGGAGCTGGAGGGCAAGCTGGACAGTGTGAACAATTACTGCATTGCCGTCAAGGAAAAGGGAGACGATATTGTCTTCCTTAGAAAGATTGTAAAAGGTGGGGCAGACAAGAGCTATGGAATTCAGGTAGCAAAGCTTGCCGGACTGCCGGATACCGTGATTGAGCGGGCAAAGGAGATTGTGGAACAGCTCGCCGCCAATGACATTACGGAGACCGTCAAAAACATACAGATTGAAACCGGAGCATCGAAAAAGAAAAAGGAGCATCTGGACGAAGTGGATATGACACAGATGTCGTTGTTCGACACCGTAAAAGATGATGATATCATTCAGGAACTTCGGGAGACGGACATCAGCAACATGACACCTTTAGATGCATTAAATAAACTATACGAACTGCAAAACAAAGTAAAAAACCGATGGTAGGCTGAAAAATGAGTGAAATTGCGTTATTAAGTCAGGAGACAATTGATAAAATTGCGGCTGGAGAAGTCATTGAACGCCCAAGCTCCGTGGTAAAAGAGCTTGTGGAAAATGCCATTGATGCCGGTGCAACCGCAATCACTGTTGAGATTAAAGAAGGAGGCATTTCTTTTATCCGCATTACCGATAATGGCTGCGGCATTGAGCAAAAAGAAGTACCTCTGGCTTTTTTGCGCCATTCCACCAGCAAAATCAGAAGTGCGGAAGATTTACTCTGTGTCCATTCACTGGGCTTTCGCGGCGAAGCATTATCCAGTATCGCCGCCGTATCCCGGGTGGAATTGATTACCAAGACCGCGGCAGCGCTTACGGGAACGAGGTATCTGATTGAAGGTTCAAAAGAGATTAGCGTAGAAGAAATCGGTGCTCCGGAAGGAACGACTTTTCTGGTCCGGGATTTGTTTTTCAATACCCCTGCAAGGCGCAAATTTTTAAAGACCGCCCAGACGGAAGGAACCTACATCAGCGATATGCTGGAAAAGCTGGCTCTGTCCCATCCGGATATTTCTTTCAAGTATATCAACAATAACCAGACAAGACTTCATACCTCCGGGAACGGAAACAAAAAGGATCTGATCTATCACATATACGGAAGAGAAATTGCCGCCTCCCTTTTGGAAGTAAATTATGAGGGGGAATTCTTCTCCCTGTCCGGGTATATCGGAAAACCGGTCATCAACAGAGGAAACCGCAATTATGAAAACTATTTCATCAACGGCAGATATATAAAAAGCACCATTTTGTCCAAAGCCATCGAAGAGGCCTATAAAAGCTTTCTGATGCAGCATCAGTATCCGTTTACGGTGCTTTATTTTACATTTCCGGGGGAAACACTTGACGTAAATGTTCATCCAACCAAGATGGAACTTCGTTTTGACCATAATCAGGAAATCTATAAGGCTTTATGTGATGAGATTTATGCGGTACTTTCCCATAAGGAACTGATTCCGGAGGTGCCGGTGGAAGAGAAGAAGTCTTCCGCAAAGCCGGTTCATATCTATAAGGAACCAATCCCGGAGCCCTTTGAAAAGCGCCGGATTAACGAAATCAGGCAGCCTCAGGAACCCAAAACTTATATAAGGGAGGAAGTTCTTCCGGTCAAGCCTCTTCCGCCAAAAAAAGAACCACAAAAGGAAGAATCGCAAAAACAGATTTCTCTGGAAGATGTCTCTCCTGCTTTTATGACGGAAGCGGCACGGAAGAAATATCATATCATAGGGCAGCTTTTTCAGACCTATTGGCTGATTGAATACGAAGACAAGTTATATATCATAGACCAGCATGCCGCCCATGAAAAGGTGTTGTACGAAAGGACCATGGCAAGGCTTAAGGAAAAAGATCTTACCTCACAGGCCATCAGTCCTCCGATTGTATTAAGTCTTGATGTGAAAGAAGAGGAGATGCTGGATAAATACCGGGAAGAAATCTGCAGGCTCGGTTATGAGGTGGAGCCTTTCGGCGGCAGGGAATACATGATTTCGGCAGTCCCGGATAACCTGTATCACATTGATATGAAAGATTTGTTTATTGAGATGCTGGATGATTTTTCCGATATGTCCGGGAAGCAGACTCCTGAGCTGATTCTGGAAAAAGTGGCATCCATGTCCTGCAAGGCTGCTGTAAAAGGCAACGACAAGCTGTCTCTTGCGGAAATCAATGCCCTGATTGACGAGCTTCTCACGTTGGAGAATCCTTTTAACTGTCCGCACGGAAGACCAACTATTATTTCAATGTCAAAATATGAGATTGAAAAGAAATTCAAGAGGATTGTGTAATGAAACCATTAGTGATACTGACGGGACCTACGGCGGTTGGAAAAACCGACCTTTCCATCCGGCTGGCAAAAAGGATAAACGGTGCCATCATATCTGCGGACTCCATGCAGGTATACAGGTATATGGACATTGGTTCAGCCAAGATTATGCCAAAGGAGATGCAGGGAATTCCCCATTATCTGATTGACCGGCTGGAGCCGTCCGAAGAATTCAATGTGGTACGGTTTAAGCAGATGGCTGAGTCTGCATTATCCGAGATTTACCAAAACGGAAAAATCCCCATTGTTACCGGCGGAACCGGATTTTACATTCAGGCACTTCTTTATGATATTGATTTCAATAAAGAAGAGGAAGACAGCAGTTTCCGGCAGGAGATGACCGATTATGCCAAACTCCATGGTGCCCATGCACTGCATGAGAAATTGCGTGACATTGATCCGGTTTCCTATGAGACCATTCATGAGAATAACGTTAAAAGGGTGATCCGTGCGCTGGAATATTATCATCTGAACAAGACTCCGATTTCCCTGCATAATCAGGAGCAGCATGAGAAGCAGTCCCCCTACAATTTTGCCTACTTCGTACTTACCGATGACAGACAAAGACTGTACCAAAGAATTGACAAACGGGTGGATCTTATGATGGAGCGCGGACTTTTGGAAGAAGTAAAAAGCCTTCATGCGATGGGATATCACAGAGACATGGTTTCCATGCAGGGACTTGGCTACAAGGAAATTCTGGATTATCTGGAAGGAAACTGTTCTCTGGAAGAAGCCGTATACATAATCAAAAGAGAGACCAGACATTTTGCCAAGCGGCAGCTTACCTGGTTTAGACGGGAGCGGGATGTCATCTGGCTGGATAAAAATAAATATGACGAAGATGCTATTTTACAGCAAATGATAGAGACATTGACCGGGAAAGGAATCACAAATGAATCAGAAATTGAAAGAAAAATATGAAAAACTTGGAATTTGTAAAGAAGTATATGAATTCGGGGAAAAAATTGAAAAAGAGTTAGAAGCCCGTTTTGATGCAATTGACAGCACTGCGGAACTGAATCAGTTGAAGGTCATTTCCGCCATGCAGAAAAACCGCGTCAGCGCAGAATGTTTCAATATCTCCAGTGGTTATGGATATAATGATATTGGAAGAGATACCTTAGAACGTGTCTATGCGGACTGCTTTGGCGGGGAAGACGCACTGGTGCGTCCACAGATCACCTGCGGAACACATGCACTTGCCCTTGCACTGATGTCCAATCTTCGTCCGGGAGATGAGCTTTTGTCCCCGGTCGGAAAACCTTATGATACCCTGGAGGAAGTTATCGGAATCCGTCCGTCAAAGGGCTCTCTTGCAGAATACGGTGTCACCTATGCACAGGTCGATCTGCTGGAAGACGGAGAATTTGATTACGAAGGCATAAAAAAAGCCATAAACGAAAAGACCAGACTGGTTACCATCCAGCGCTCCAAGGGCTATGCCACAAGACCGACACTCTCTGTAGAGAGAATCGGCAAACTGATTTCCTTTATCAAGGGTATCAAACCGGATGTCATCTGTATGGTAGATAACTGCTACGGAGAATTTGTGGAGGAACGTGAACCCCTTGCGGTGGGTGCGGATATGATAGTCGGCTCACTGATCAAAAATCCTGGTGGCGGTCTGGCACCGATTGGCGGCTATATTGTCGGAAAAAAGGAGTGTGTAGAGAATGCGGCTTACCGTCTGACTTCCCCGGGACTCGGAAAGGAAGTTGGCGCTTCCCTCGGCATTATCCAATCCTTCTATCAGGGACTTTTCCTTGCTCCAACCGTTGTCAGCGGAGCTTTAAAGGGCGCCATTTTTGCCGCAAATATTTATGAAAAACTTGGCTTTGAAGTCGTTCCGAACGGAACCGAAAGCCGACATGACATCATTCAGGCGGTAAAATTCGGCAATAAGGATGCCATGATTGCTTTCTGTGAAGGCATTCAGGCGGCTGCCCCTGTGGACAGCTATGTAACTCCGGAGCCGTGGGCCATGCCAGGCTATGACAGTGATGTCATTATGGCGGCAGGTGCCTTTGTACAGGGTTCCTCCATTGAACTTTCTGCCGACGGTCCGGTAAAACCGCCGTATGCCGTCTATTTTCAGGGCGGTCTGACCTGGTATCACGCAAAACTGGGAATTCTGATGTCGTTACAGAAACTTTATGAACGGAAACTTGTTAATATGGATGGATTGTGCTAGAATAATAAAGATTTGTGATGACTCTGGGAAAGCAGAAAGGATATTTATTGAGTCATATTTCACTGAAAAATCTACCGGAATCGGAGCGTCCCTATGAACGTTTTCTGACTCTGGGAGCGGAAGCCCTGTCCGACGCAGAGCTTCTTGCCATTATTTTAAAAACCGGAACCAGGGAACACACTTCTTTGGAACTTGCCAGAGAGATTCTGTCCAAATGTCAGGGCAATCTGCTGAATCTCTATGAACTGTCCCATGAGCAGCTTATGGAGCTTCCGGGTATCGGTCCTGTCAAGGCGATACAGCTCAAAGTCATTGCCGAGCTGTCCAGACGAATTGTCAAGACCGGACGGGGATACCGGCTGTCTATGGATAGTCCTGCCTCCATTGCAAATTATTATATGGAGGATATGAGACACCGCAGGGAAGAAGTCTTTCTTGGCGCTTTTTTCGACGCCAAATGCAAGTTTCTCGGAGACAGTCTGATTGCTACCGGAAGTGTCAGTTATGCCTGTGTTTCCCCAATGGAGCTTTTTCGAAAGGCTCTGCTTCACAATGCCGTAATGATTGTCGTTTTGCACAATCACCCCAGCGGAGATCCCAATCCCAGCCGGGAGGACATCGCCCTGACCGGGCAGCTTACAAAGGGAGCGGAACTTCTCGGAATGACCTTAACCGATCATATTGTAATTGGGGATAACCGGTACTTCAGTTTTTGTGAAAATCATATGTTGTCAACATAAGAAAAGGGAGAGAACCATGAACAACAATATTTACTGTATTGATTTTGGCACATGCAATTTTAAAGTATTCAGTAAAGCCAGCGGAAAGGTTGTAACCGAAAAAAACACCATTGCCATCATCAATAAAAATCAGATTTATGCTTACGGAGACACGGCCTATGCCATGTATGAAAAAGCGCCGGAGACCATTAATGTGACTTTTCCGGTATCCACGGGTGTGATTGCGGATTACAATTTTCTGCAGACCATGATCTTTGACTATCTTGAGACCAAGCTCAAGGCGAAGGTGAAAAATGCGGAATTTCTGGTGGCGGTACCGACGGATATCACGGATGTGGAAAAGAGAGCCTTTTTCGAGCTGTTTTATAAGAGCAAATATCATCCGAAGAGCGTTTTACTGTGCGAGAAACCACTTGCGGATGCTGTGGGACTCGGCATTGATGTCAATGAACCGACCGGAGTTATGGTCGTGGATATGGGCGCAGATACCATCGAGATTTCCGTAATTTCCCTGGGTGGTCTGGTATTAAGCGATCTGATGCATTTTGGCTCAAACCGTCTGGACGAATCCATCATCAGCTATATTCGCAGGGAATTCAATCTGGTCATCGGCAAAAAGACTGCAAAGTCCTTAAAAGAGGAACTTGGCTCCGGACTTCCGGGAAGAGAAGAGACCATGGTTATCGTGGGACTTGATGTGGTAAGCGGACTTCCTGTGGAACGGGAGATCAGTGCGGAAGTGGTTTATGAGGCAACCAAGGCGAATCTGGAATCCATCTGTTCTTCCATTAAGCTGATTCTGGAGAAGACTCCGCCTGAACTTGCCAAAGATATTATTCATGCCGGAATTTATATTACCGGTGGCGGTTCAAAAATCAAAGATATGGATAAACTGTTTACACAGATTACCAATATTAAGGTCAATACCTGTGATAATCCGGAGGAGAGTGCCGTGCGCGGACTTTCCAAAATTGCAGTGGATTCCAAATATAAAAGGATTCCGTTTACAATGAGAGACAACTCATTGAAATAAAATAGAAAACGAATCAGACATAGAGGGTTTATGAAAAATATTCGAAAAAACCGAAACAAAAAGAAACATATATCCAGTAAATATCTCCTGATGATTCTCTCGGCGGTATGTATTGTTTCCATTTTTTCCAGTCTGGTACTGAACATCTCCGGCGGTCCGCTGAATACGGTTGCCGGTTATGTGTTTGTTCCGATGCAGGAAGGAATCAATAATGCCGGTTTGTGGCTTTCACAGAAGGCAAACAATTTCAAGACTTTAAGTGAAGTGCAGAAAGAGAATGATGACCTTAAGGCACAGGTGGATGAACTGACGGAAAAGCTTAAGAACACCCAGCTCAGACAATATGAATTGGACAGTTACAGGGAACTTCTGGAATTGGATGATCAATATGCAGAGTATGATAAGGTTGCGGCTTCTGTGGTTGCTGCCGACAGCACCAACTGGTTTTCCACTTTTACCATTGACAAGGGCACAAAGCAGGGCATTGAAAAAGGAATGAATGTACTTGCCGGAAGCGGACTGGTGGGAATCGTAACGGATGTGGGACCGAATTTTGCCAAGGTGAGAAGCATCATTGATGATTCCAATAAGGTAAGCAGCATGGTCTTAACCACCAAAGACAATTTTACAGTCAGCGGCGGTCTGATGTCCATGAATAAGAATAAAACACTGCCGTTTTCCGAGCTTCGTGACGAGGATGATTCCGTTCAGATCGGCGATCCGGTGGTGACCTCCTCCGTATCGGATTTGTATCAGCCGGGGATTCTGATCGGATATGTGACGGATATCGAGAAGAATTCCAATAACCTGACGAAATCGGGAACGATTACACCGGTAGTGGATTTTCAGCATCTGAGAGAAGTTCTTGTGATTACCTCCGTAAAAGACACCGGGGAAGAGGATTTGTCCAAGGCTTCATCAAAAGGACAGGAGTAGTCAGAATGCGCAGAAAAATTGTACTTTTTATAATTATTGCAGTATGTTTTCTCTTACAAACCACACTGTTTCAAAAACTGTCGTTTGCCAATATCGGACCGAATCTGCTGATTATCGTGGTATCTGCCTTCGGTTTTATGAGAGGAAAGAAGGAGGGGCTGTGGATTGGCTTCTTTTGCGGACTTCTTATCGACATTTTTTTTGGTTTTTATCTTGGTGTGTATGCTTTACTTTATATGTACATCGGTTATTTCAATGGAATGTTCCAGAAACGTTTTTACCCGGATGATATCAAGCTGCCAATGATTCTGATTGGTTCCAGTGACATCATCTGCAATCTGGTGATTTACTTTATCATGTTTCTGATGCGGGGACGGTTTCAGTTCTGGTACTATTTATCCTCCATCATCATTCCGGAGTTTGTATATACAATGGTGATTACGATTTTTCTTTACTTTATTCTTCTTAAGATTAATCAGAATCTTGAGGAACATGAGAAAAGGAGAGCAATAAAATTTGAGTTATGATATTAAAGAATTCCTAAAAAAATTTTTCAGCTCCAGACTTCTGGTATTTGCTGTATTGTTTCTTCTTCTGTTCGGAATTATCTTAGCGCGGGTATTTTCGTTGCAGGTGGTAAACGGAAAGTCCTATCAGGATAATTTTCTTCTGAAAATCCAGAAGAATCTTCCGATTGAAGCAGCCCGCGGAAATATCTATGATTCCAAAGGAAACCTGCTTGCTTATAATCAGCTTGCTTACTCGGTTTCCATTTCGGATAATATGACCTATTCCTCCAACCGCGAGAAGAATGAGGAATTAAATGCCATACTAGGAGAAATCCTTACCGTTCTTGAAGAGAACGATGAAACAATTGTAAATGATTTTGAAATTGACCGCAAAAGTGACGGTACATACAAGTTCAATGTCTCGGACTCCAAGCTTGACCGGTTCCGTGCGGATGTATTCGGACAGGCTTCCGTTGATAAGCTCCAGTACAATAAGGAATACGGTTTTGACGAGGCAGCGGCAACCGCAGAGCAGATTATGACTTATCTCAAGGCTGAGGATCAATTCGGTGTCGACGAAAGCTATCCGGAACAGATTGCCTACGACATTGTTGTGATGCGTTATGCCATGCGTGAAAACCGTTATGAGCGTTATAAGGAAGTCGATATTGCAACAGATGTGTCGGATAAGACGGTCGCTTATGTGAATGAACACATGGATACCCTGACCGGCGTGACGGTGAATGAAGACATGATTCGAAAGTATAATTATTCCAAATACTTTTCGTCCATTATCGGATACACCGGAAGAATTTCGGATACGGAGTATGAGAAGCTCCATGAAGAGAATGAGAGTTATACCAGAAATGACACGGTCGGAAAGGCCGGACTGGAACAGTACTATGAGTCCTATCTGCGCGGTGAAAACGGGGAAATCCGCTTTTTTAGCGATAATGTGGGACGAGTCTCCGAAGTAATTGACCGCACGGATTCCGTTGCCGGCAATGATCTCTATCTGTCCATAGACGCAGATCTGCAAAGAGCCGCATATCTGTCCCTGCAGGAAGAGATTGCAAGTATTGTTTACTCCAATATCAAAGCCGGAAACATTCCGATCATAGATGTCTACAAAACGCTGATTGGAAACGGTGTCATTGACATTGAACATTTTGACCGGAAAAATGCTTCCGATACGGAAAAATCCATGAAATCCGCATTCAAAGCCCGGCAGAAGACTGTTTTTGGAGAGATGAAAACACAACTGAAGTCATCTCCGAAGAACTTATCGGAAATGTCGGATGAAGTGCTGGATGAATTTACTTATGTCATTTCCATGCTGAAGGAAGACGGACTGCTTCTGACAAGTGAAATTGATGAAAATGATGAAACTTACAAGAAATGGAAAGATCAGAAGCTCAGTCCGAAGGAGTATCTGAATTACTGCATCACGAAACATTGGATTGATATCAGCAAACTTTCCGTGGATGAAAAATATGCCGATTCTTCGGAAATATATGATGCTCTCTGCGACTATATTTTTGCAGAGCTGAAGGATGATACCGAATTTTCCAAGATTATCTATCAGTATATGATTGAGAGAGGAGATATCTCACCCCGGAATCTGTGTATTCTTCTCTTCGAGCAGGGAGTCCTCGATTATGATGATGCAACAATTGCCAAGCTGAAAAACGGAACCCTTGCACCATATGATTTTATTATGGACAAGATTAACAATATTGAGATTACTCCGGCCCAGCTTGCACTTGAGCCTTGTACCGGTTCCACCGTCATCACAGATACGGAAACCGGAAAGATCCTTGCACTGGTCAGCTATCCGGGATATGACAATAATAAACTTGCCAACGGCGTGGATGCCGATTACTATGAGAAACTGCGAAACGACAAGTCCAATCCACAGTGGAATTATGCGACACAGGAGCGGACGGCACCGGGTTCCACCTTTAAGATGGTGACTGCCACGGCAGGTCTTGCGGAGAATATAATTTCAACATCCTCCAAGATTCGCTGTACCGGAATCTACAAGGATATCAGCAATGAACCAAAGTGTTGGAAATATCCGGGTAACCATGGAATGGATAATGTCTCGGAAGCCATCCGGGATTCCTGTAACGTCTTTTTCTATACACTCGGAAACGATTTTGCCAGAAAAGATACCGGCACCTATAATGATGAAAACGGTATCAAATACATTCAGAAATATGCAGATATCTATGGTTTAAACGAAAAGACCGGACTGGAAATCGAGGAAAATACTTCCGAAATTGCAACGGAGTATCCGGTTATGGCCGCAATCGGACAGAGTAACAACAATATCACAACCGTCGCGTTATCCCGTTATGTAACGGCGGTAACATCAGGAAAACTGTATTCCTACAAGCTTATGGATAAGATTGTGGATGCAGACGGAAAAACGGTGGAAGAGTATCAGCCGGAATATGAAGACATCTCCGGAATTCTGAGTACACAGGAATGGAATGCCATTCATTCCGGAATGCGTATGGTGGCGCAGACTTTGGACAGCTTTGACGGCTTCGATATCGAAGTGGCCGGTAAGACCGGTACCGCGGAGCAGGCAGAACATCCAAACCACGCATTGTTTGTAGGATATGCACCGTATCAGAATCCGGAAATTACGATTGCGACAAGAATTGCAAACGGATACAGTTCCCACAATGCCGCTTCGGCAGCCCGGAACATTATCGCATACTATTACGGAGAAAAGACTCTTGACGATCTGAAGAAGATGAAGGCATCCGGTGGTAACGGTAACTCAAACAATTCAGTTACCGATTAGTCCATAAAATTCAATACTAACAGGAGGTTTATTCATGGGTGAAGCAATTGTATTCACTTCAGGAAAAGGCGGTGTTGGCAAGACTACAACAATTGCAAACATCGGCGCAGGACTTTCACGGTTAGATAAAAAAGTCATCATGCTGGATACCGACATGGGGCTTCGAAACTTGGATGTTGTAATGGGAATGGAGGATCAGATTCAATATAATCTGATAGATCTGTTAAAGAATAGCTGCCGGTTAAAGCAGGCAATTATTCGTGACAGACATTACCCGCAACTTTTTATGATTCCGGCTGCACTGCGTTGCGAGCAGATTCGCGACTATGAGAGTAAGTTTTATACTCTGATCAGTCAGCTAAAGCAGGAATTTGATTATTGTCTGATAGACTGCCCGGCAGGAATTGACGACGGCTTCCATTTTGCAGTGTCTGCGGCAGATCGTGCCATAGTGGTAACGACTCCGCATGTGGCCGCCGTGCGGGATGCCGGACGGGTATTATATCTTCTGGAAGGCCAGAGGCTGTCACAGGTCGATCTTTTGATCAATTCCTACAATCAGCGCATGGTCCGGAAGCACGACATGCTGTCCCGAGAAGATATTGAAGATATTCTGGGAATACAGAGTATCGGAGCAATTCCGGCAGACGATAAGATTGTAGTCAGTCAGAATAAAGGTGTTCCGGTTCTGTCTCTTAAGGCAAAATCTGCAAAGGCTTTTATGAATGTTGCAAAGTACATCGCCCGGCCACAGGTGATTCCGGTAAATCTGGATGCAGAAGATCCCTGCACCAAAAAAGGACAGATTTATGTAAACGGAAAGGAATGCGGCTATGAAGGGTAAATTTATGGAACAACGGGCAGAAGGCACCAATCAGATTGCAAAAGAACGTCTCAAGCTTATGGTGGAGGACATGCCTTTTGAACATTCTCCCGCCACAGCCCGACGGATGAGAAAAGAGATTTCAGATATTATTTCCAGATATTATGAAATGAATCCGGAAAACTATGAGATAAGAGTGATTTTGAAACAAAACAGGAAAAGAGCGTAAGATGTTAAAACAATACAAACTCAGAGATTACAAATTCCAACTCGTCATTGCGATTATGGCATTGAATATTATCGGAATCCTTCTGATTGGCAGTGCAAAGCATTCCGTACAGAAAATGCAGATTCTCGGATTTATCGCCGGTCTGTTTATCATGACCGTGGTATCTCTTATGGATTATACTTTTATTCTGCGTTTCCGCTGGCTGTACTATGTGGGAATTGTCGGCCTGCTCGGTCTTGTCATGGTTCCGGGAATCGGTGATGACAGTAACGGTGCCCAGCGCTGGATTTCCCTCGGCGGCTTTCGTTTTCAGCCGTCCGAGCTGGCAAAAATTGTCATTATCCTCTTTTTTGCAGCCTATTTTGCAAAATATGAAGAGAATCTCAATACCCTGAAGGTTCTGCTAACCGCTTTTGCTCTGGCGGCCGTTCCGCTCCTGCTGATTTACAAGCAGCCGGATACCTCCACGACCATAGCAATTGCATTAATTTTCATTAGCCTCTTGTTTATTGCCGGATTAAGTTATAAAATAATAGTGCCGGTACTCGGAATCTGCATACCGGCGGGAATTATCGGAATCAGTATTATACTGCGTAAAGCACTAACCAGTGACGATTACCGGTTTGGCAGAATCATGTCATGGCTTTACCCGACGGATCCCAGATGGACGGAGAAAGCTGCCCAGCAGCAGAATTCCATTATGGCAATCGCCTCCGGACAGTTGTGGGGAAAAGGTCTTAACAATTCCGTCGCAACATCCATGAAAAATGCCAACTATATCATTGAGCCGCAGACGGATTTCATTTTTGCGGTGGCAGGAGAGGAGCTTGGCTTTGTAGGCACTGCCGTGATTATCGGACTTTTACTTTTTATCATCGTTGAGTGTATCCTGATCGGCAGAAAAGCAAGAGATTTGTCCGGACGTCTGATATGCTGCGGTATGGCAGCCCTGATTGGTTTCCAGAGTGTATTTAATATCTTTGTGGCAACAGGACTCATGCCAAATACCGGTATTCCGCTTCCGTTTGTAAGCTATGGGCTGACTTCACTGTTATCGCTATATATTGGAATGGGGTTTGTGTTAAATGTTGGATTACAACCGAAAAAATATTAGGGGGAATATCTATGAATATTGGACTAGTAGCACATGATTCAAAAAAGAAACTGATGCAGAATTTTTGTATCGCATACCGTGGCATTCTGGCAAAAAACGAACTTTATGCCACCGGTACCACCGGACGCCTGATTGAAGAGGTAGCCAATCTCCAGATTCACAAATATCTGGCAGGACATCTGGGCGGTTCCCAGCAGCTTGGAGCCCAGATTGAACATAACGAGATTGACCTTGTGATATTTCTCAGGGATCCGTTGCGTCCAAAATCACATGAACCTGACGTAAACAGCATTGTACGGCTCTGCGACGAGCACAACATTCCGCTGGCCACCAATCTGGCCACCGCAGAGCTTTTGATTAAATCTTTGGACAGAGGAGATTTGGACTGGCGTGAAATGTACAAGTAGAAGAAGGAAATCCGCACTGCTATGCCTTTTTTGCATAGCAGCTCTTTTTATCGGCGGATGTGGGAAAGAAACCGAGGTAATAGAAAATCCGTATTCTCTCCAGGAGAACAGCGGAGCTTTGACAGGGCAGCTTTTTGCCAAAAATCTTTGCGTAACCGAACAGATGAATTTCGGAACCGATCAGGTGAACTCCGAATACGCGCAGGCTGCCGGTGTATTCAATCTTGACAGACAGGAAGTGATGTACAGCCAGAACCTGTTTAACAAGATGTATCCGGCCAGCACCACCAAAATTCTGACCGCATATATCATCATCAAACATTGCAATCTGGATGACAAGGTGACGGTAAGTGCCGAGGCAGTTGCCAATATGGCAGATTCCTCAAAGTGCGGCATACAGGCCGGAGACGTCCTGACCGTGCGGGATCTTTTATACGGTCTGATGCTGGTAAGCGGAAATGATGCCGCCAATGTTCTGGCGGAATATTACTCCGGTTCCACGGACGAATTCGCAAAACAAATGAACAAGGAGGCTTTGAAGCTCGGTGCCACCGGAAGTCATTTTGTCAATGCCAACGGTCTGCCGGATGAAGAGCATTATACCACCGTCTATGACATGTATCTCATTTTTCAGGAGGCGATTCAGCAAAAGGAATTTGTTGATATCATACATACAGACTCCTATGAGGCCTCATATCAGGATGCAAACGGCAACACCGTGACGAAGACCTGGAATAACACCAATCAATACCTTTCCGGAGGCGTGGAGGCGCCTAAAGGAATTCAGGTGGTTGGCGGCAAGACCGGAACAACCAATGCTGCCGGTTACTGTCTGGTACTGTATTCCACCAACAAAAAGGGCGAAGACATCATCAGTATCGTCTTTAAATCAGACGGTCGTTCCAATATGTATTCACTGATGAATCAGATTTTGAAAACCTTTGCCAAATAGTGATTGTATTTCCGATATAAGTATATTATAATTGCAATTAGGAGATGTTTTTGTTTGTTACAAAATATAGTATTCAGGAGGATGTGCCATGCTTGAAATCATATGCGGTGAAACAGGAAAAGGGAAAACAAAAGAACTTTTGGACAAAGTAAATAATTCGGTTGCGACAGCTTCCGGTAATGTTGTATATCTGGACAAAAGCCAGAAACATATGTATGAATTGAATAATAAAGTTCGTCTGATTAATGTAATGGATTATCCGATTGATAATTGTGATGAATTCTTAGGTTTTGTATGTGGTATTGTTTCACAGGATCATGATCTGGAAGAGATTTATCTTGACAGTTTTCTTACAATTGCATCCATTGAATCCGATGCCGACATCTTAAAAGCAATCGAAAAGCTGGATGTCATCAGTGAGAAATACAAGGTTTGCTTTATTCTCAGCATTTCCAAAAACAAGGCAGATCTTCCAGAGTGTGCAAAAGCAAAGGTTATTTTGTCTTTATAATGAATATTCAGAGGGTTGCATTGCAACCCTCTTATTTAATCTTCCATAGAAGACTGTATTCTTCCATAGAAACTGATCATATACAGACCACTCAATCCGACCAGCGCATAAATAATGCGTGTCAGCCAGCTTCCGTTTCCAAAAATAAAAGAAACCAGATTGAATTGGAAAAAGCCAATCAGTCCCCAGACAATACAGCCAATGATTGCCAATGTCAACAGACAATTATCCAGCCATCTCATAGCATTCACCTCCGAGTTAATTTACTTTATCTATTTTCCCAAAAAACGAATAAAATATACATTTTACATCTTATTGTATTTATTTATCAGAAATGTTAAGATAAAGATGTTGTAAAAGCTTGAAGTATTCTAAATGAGGTGGATTTTTTTGGCACAGAAACAAAAAGTAATCAAGATGCATCGCGGCTTTAATCTGAATATCGGAGTTGTGATTTTTCTGATTATTATCATTTACGTTGCATTTAACATATTTGAATACCTGACTTCGGATACTGTTGCAGAGTATGAAGTCAGTCAGGGAACAATTGCTGCCAATCATGTATATCACGGCATGATTCTGCGGGATGAAACGGTTGTTTATGCAGGGCAGAGCGGTTATATCAACTATTATATGAAAAACGGCGGAAAGGCTTCTGTCAATGATGTAATATATTCCATTGACACAAGTGGTGAATTATCCAAAAAAATCACCTCTGCCGCCACTGACGGAACCAGACTGGATACGGAAACTCTCTCCGACATCTCGGAGCAGCTTGATTCTTTCCGGAATTCTTATGATTCAAACAATTTTTCTTCGGTATCTGCCTTTAAGAATGAGCTGAATGCCCAGCTATCCCAGTCCTTAAGCACCAATGCGCTGGGGGAACTGAAGGACGTGGTACATTCGGCGGTAAAGAATAATACCTTTTACAAGAAGAAACCGGAGTCTCCCGGTATTGTTGTCTATTATACCGACGGCTATGAAGATGTCAGCCTTGACACTTTTTCCAAGGAAGATTTTTCCACGACAGGTTACAGCAAGACCATCCTGGAGAATGCCGCAGAGGTTCAGGCGGATGATGCGGCTTATAAATTGATTAACAGTGAGAACTGGAATATTATTTTTCCGGTATCGGACGAGCTTGCAAAACAGCTTAGTGAAGATTCCTATGTAAAAATCCGTTTCTGCAAAGACGATTTTTCACTGACTGTTCCTTTTTCCCTGTTAAAAAAAGATGGAAGTTTTTATCTGAATCTTTCCCTGAAAACGGCAATGCTTCGATATGTCAATGACCGTTTTGTGGATGTGGAACTGGTGGTGTCCGAAGAGAGCGGACTTAAAATACCAAATACTGCCATTACCAGCAAGGAATTTTATACCATTCCAAAGTCCTATTTTACCAAGGGCGGAGATTCCTCCGAGCTGAGTCTTCTGGTGGAAACCAAAGCCGGTGATACCTCCAATGTGGAGATGGTTCAGCCAACCATTTATTACGAAAGCGATACTTCCTATTATGTGGATGATGAATCGGTGGCTGCCGGAGATGTTATCGTTGGAAGCAATTCCACAACGTATACGGTAGGAAAGGATGTAGATGAACTTGCCGGCGTATATAACATCAACAAAGGCTATGCCGTATTCAAACAGATTGATATCCTGTCGCAAAATGAAAATTATGCGATTGTTCGGACGAAGACCGCCTACGGCGTGGCGTTATATGACCATATCGCCCTGGACGGCAGCAAAGTAAAAGAAAACCAGTTAGTTGTCAAATAAAGAGAGGAACAAAAAAATGGAACTGATCGATAATCTGAAAAACGTAGAAGAAAATATTGCAAAGGCCTGTGAAAAAGCGGGCAGAAACCGGGATGAGATCACCCTGATTGCCGTCAGCAAAACCAAACCGGTCGAGATGCTGCAGACAATATATGACCAAAATATCCGGGATTTCGGCGAAAATAAAGTGCAGGAGATGTGTGATAAGATAGAAGTCCTGCCGGATGATATCCGCTGGCACATGATTGGTCATCTTCAGACCAACAAAGTAAAATATATCGTGGGCAAGACAGCTCTGATTCACTCTGTAGACAGCCTGCATCTTGCAAAAGAAATTGAAAAACAGGCTGCCAAAAAGGATGTGACGGTCTCCATCCTTGTGGAAGTAAATATTGCCGAAGAAGAGAGCAAATTCGGCATCCGCAAAGAAGAAACCATGGAACTGATTCGCCAGATTGCAGAGCTTCCGCATCTTCACATAGAAGGACTTATGACCATCGCTCCGTTTGTGGAAAATCCGGAGGACAATCGGGAGTACTTCCGACAGATACGCCAATTATCTGTTGACATCAAAGCGCAAAACATAGATAATGTAAGTATGGACATTTTGTCCATGGGGATGACCGGTGACTATATGGTTGCAATCGAAGAGGGCGCAACCATGGTTCGTGTGGGAACCGGTATCTTCGGCGAAAGAAATTACAATATTTAAAAATATAAGGTGGTAAAACATGAGTGTAATTGATAAATTCCTGGATATTATGCGTTTAAATGACGAGGATTATGATTACGAATTCGATAACGACGAATACGAATACGATGAGGATGAGGAACCGGAAAAAGAGCCTAAGGAGAAAAAGCCTTCCCGGAAAGAACGCCGCAAAGAGGAACAGGAACGCACGGAAACCTTTGATTTTAAGGAAAAACCACAAAAGCAGCAAAATAAGATTACTCCAATTTCCAAGAATAGAAAGCAGGTACAACTGGGTATGGAAGTATGTGTGATTAAACCAACCGCAATAGAAGACGAAATAGAGATTGTGGACACCTTACTGAACGGACGGACTGTCGTAATCAATATGGAAGGGCTGAGCATTGATATTGCACAGAGAATCATTGATTTCACCTCCGGAGCAACCTTTGCCATGAGAGGCAATCTGCAGAAGATTTCCAATTATATTTTCCTTGCCACACCAAACGGTGTCGATATCTCCGGTGACATTCAGGATTTAATGGAATCTTTTGACATCGGATATAACAGTTAATTTATTATGAACGAACAGGAATTATGTAAGAAACGTCTGCTGGATTTATCCAGACAGGCAGAGTACAAAGGAATCGTGACTTTTAGCGGTTTCCTAAATCTGAATGAACAAAATATTTTTCATGGTATTGCCTGTGAACTCTATACCTCTACAAAGTGTTCCGGCGGCTATGAGGGTGCTGAGCGTCAGATGGTTGCATTCATCCCTGATGCTCTTTGTTATGAATGGGATTTTCCTCTTACCGCCATCTGTGCGGTTCCCCAGTATCCCAAATATGCGGAAAAGCTTACGCACCGGGATGTACTGGGTGCCTTGATGCATCTGGGAATAGACAGAAGCAAAATTGGCGATATCGTCTGTCTTGAAACAAAGTATATTATCTTTTGTGAAGATATCATCTGTGATTTTATCATGGAAAATCTCACGCAGATCCGACATACCATGATGCGTTTGGAAAAGCTGGATAGGACACAGTCCCTTGAGGTAACTCCGCAATTTAAAGAACAGACGGAAATGATTGCCTCAAACCGTATTGATGCCATTGTTGCAAAAGCCTATCATCTGTCGCGTTCGGAAGCTTCTGAATATCTTTCCTCGGAAAAAGTATTCATAAACGGAAAATGTATCACAAACTGCAATCAGTCCTGCGAGCCCGGCGCTATTGTTTCGGTTCGCGGAAAAGGACGTTTTATCTTTGAAACCGACCACACTTTCAGCAAAAAGGGAAAATTGCGTGTTCGCTTTCTGATGTATGTATAGAAAGGATTTATTCAACATGAAAAAATGCAAAAAATCCACAAAGACCTTGATTCTCAGCGGAATAGCAGTCCTTGTACTGACTTTTCTGGATCAGATAACCAAATATCTGGCAGTCGCCCGGCTGAAAGGGCAGGAACCTTTTTCCATTATCGATGGAGTCTTTGAACTGAGATATCTGGAAAATCAAAGCGCTGCATTCAGCTTTGATCCGATTTCCTTTTTGCATAAAATCTTTCATTTTTCGTACTTTAATGCACATCCTGATGCACTTTTGACCGCTAAAATGATATTTTTTGCCGTATTAACAATTATTGTACTGATACTTTTAAGCATTTTTTATTGTAGACTTCCGTGGAATCGTCACTGGCTGCCACTCAACTGCGTAGTAATCGGCTTTTTTGCCGGAGCCATCGGGAATCTGATTGACCGGTTAATGTATCAGTATGTAGTGGATTTCTTTTATTTCAAGCTGATTAATTTTCCGATATTTAATGTTGCGGATATTTATGTGACACTTTCTGCGGCCTTATTGATCATTTCGGTTCTTTTTCTGTACAAGGAACAGGATTTTGAATCCGTTTTTCCACCCAAAACAGACAAAAAAGCAAAGAAAGATATGTGATAGACCATGCAAACCGAAACATTTGAAGTGCAAAGAGAACAGGAGGGAGAGCGCTTAGACCGGTATCTGAGTACCGTTTATCCTGATTTTTCCCGTTCTTTTATCCAAAAACTGATTAAAAACCAACAGGTATCTGTAAACGACAAATGCCAAAAGGCAAGTTATCCCATCCGTGAGAACGATCTCGTATCCATTATTATCCCGGATGCGGTGGAGACTGCTATTTTGCCGGAAGACCTTCCTCTTGACATTCTGTACGAGGACGAAGACGTTCTGATTGTCAATAAACCAAAGGGAATGGTTGTGCATCCGTCTGCCGGACACAGTTCCGGTACACTGGTCAATGCTGTGATGTACCACTGCAAAGATTCCCTCAGCGGCATCAATGGAGAAATCAGGCCCGGTATTGTGCATCGGATCGATATGGATACCACCGGTTCCCTGATTGTCTGCAAAAACGATGAAGCGCATCTGAATATTGCAGAGCAGATTAAAAATCATACGGTAAACCGCATCTATGAAGGCATTGTATACGGAAACGTCAAGGAGGAAGAAGGCACCGTTGAAGGGGCAATCGGAAGACATCCGACAGATCGCAAAAAAATGGCGATTAACGTCAAAAACGGAAAGCCTGCCATTACCCACTATAAGGTTTTGAAGCATTTCAAGGACTATACTTACATGCAGTTCAAACTGGAAACCGGAAGAACCCATCAGATACGGGTTCATATGGCAAGTATCGGACATCCGCTTCTGGGGGATACCTTATATGCCGGAAACGGAAAACACAGCCGTTTTAAGAATCTGCAGGGGCAGACACTTCATGCCAAAACTATCGGATTTATTCATCCGCGAACCGGACAGTATATGGAATTTTCCGCACCGTTACCGGATTATTTTATCAGATTGCTGGATTTGTTGAAATCAAATTAACAATTGGGTATAATATAATTAACTTGAATTATTCACAGTGGTCAAGTGAAATCGGTAATTCGAGCGTCAAGCTTGCTTGTAAGCCGAATTTATGATTTCACTTGAGGGGGGAATTTATTCACCCTCCCCACATAGCCTCAGACAAAAGCTGCAAAGCAGCGACAGTTGCGCATTGCGCAACTGGTCTGTGGCCTGTGGGTGACTGTGAATAATAATTCGGGTAAAAGAGTAACTATTCAGAACCCCTTAGAATAAGATAAACATGGGAGGAACCAGATATGGGTAATCAGATTTATACAATCGGAAGAGAGCTTGGAAGCGGCGGTTATACCGTAGGAAAAAAGCTCGCAGAACGTCTTGGAATCAAATTGTATGACAAAGAATTATTGACACAGGCCGCAAAAGAATCAGGATTTTGCGAGGAAATCTTTGAGAATCAGGATGAGAAACCAACCAACAGTTTTCTCTATTCTCTTGTCATGGATACCTATTCCGGCGGCAACTATTTTTCAGCGCCTTTTCTGGATATGCCCCTGAACCAGAAGGTATTCCTGGCACAGTTTGACACCATCAAAAAGATTGCAGAACAGGAAGAATCCTGCGTTATCGTTGGAAGATGCGCAGATTACGCGCTTGCTTCAAATCCTGATTGTCTGAATATCTTTGTACATGCAGACATGGATGTTCGCATTAAACGAATCAGCAAGCGGGAAAATATTACCGAGAATAAAGCAAAAGATATGATCCAGAAGAAGGATAAGCAGCGTTCCAGCTACTATAATTACTATACCAGTAAAAAATGGGGTGACGCACGCAGCTATGACCTTACCTTAAACACTACAAAAATCTCTCCAGAGGAATGCGTAAATATTATACTTGCTTATCGTGAGAAAATGAACCACTGATACATACGATAAATCCCGTACATATTTAATGTGTGCGGGATTTCTTTGTAAAACAGCCATTCAGTACAAAACGCGGAGATAGTCTTGCCGTATGCATAGAACTATTCGTTAAACAAGAGTTTTGCGAATAGTTACTCACTTCTCTTTGCACCCAAGATTACAGGCTCCACAGGACGTTTGCATAAAATATGCCCGCACTGTTACGCACGGGCTTTTTGTCCGTTAGTGGACTGACTGCATACGCATTATGTCCGTATGCTGACGGGAGTAGCTTTTTCAAAAATGAGTAACTTTTGTCCCCATAGTCAAGTAGGGGGGACCAAGTCTTTACGTTCCGACAACCCTTTACACCGAGAGCCGGAACTTCCGTTCCGAGTCTGTCTAAATTTGCCACACGTTCTAATAGCGCCGCCGCTACATGGTGAGCGTTATGGTTGGCAAGCTCATGGTTGCCCTTCCGTGCTTTGCACTCATGCGACCCGCTTGCGCTCCCGCATCTGGCTTGCTTTACACAACAACTCAGCGCAGGCTTTCCAAAACCCCCTCAGAACGGTTTTTCATGCCACACAGTATAACATTCCACCTCTGCACTTGCAAGACCTTTTTTCCGCGGGCAAAGGGCGCGCGTGCGCTTGCCGCCGCTTTGTACCCGCTCCACACCCGCAGACGTTCCACGTTTTATCCCCGAATACCGACGTTTTCAAAGCATTTTACCTACATGTATCCCTATACGCAACTATGCGCAAAACTTCTCATTTTGCAAATAGTGGATAGGCAAACGCACTCCGTTTTCGCACATTCCATGTCGCACGTTATCAACTACCGCTCCGCTTTGCTTTGCTTTCGCAAAACTCGGTCAAGAGTTTTGCGAATAGTTACTTGTTCCTCTTTTCACCCTAATTTCCAGCTCCACAGGACGTTTACTTAAGATCTTCTGAATCCAATACAATGGTGAACGGACCGTCATTTGTCAAAGAAACCTTCATGTCTGCTCCAAAGATTCCGGTCTGCACATTGGGAATTACTTTACGACATTCGGATATGATATATTCATATAATTCATTTGCCATATCCGGATTGCCGGCATCCACAAAGGACGGACGATTTCCTTTACGGCAATTTGCATATAAAGTAAATTGTGAAATCAATAACAATTCCCCCTGAACATCATGGATTGACAAATTGATTTTTCCCTCCTCATCACTGAAAATACGCATTCCCAACAGCTTTTTTATCATCTTATCTGCAACTTCACAGGTATCGGTCTGTGATATGCCAATCAAAACACAAAATCCCTGTCCAATCTCTCCGGTTATGCTGCCATTTACTTCACATTTTGCCTGTGATACTCGCTGAATAACAAACTTCATAAAAATAAAACCCTTTCTCTGCAAATTATGCCCGAATAATAATTCGGGTTATGCTCACATTATAGCACAAGTACTCAAAATGTTCAGTACCTTCCCTGTTCCGATGAAAAAATCCATGAAACAGTTACATATCCCACGCAAGTAGTGTATAATCAAAAGGAACCGCAAAGCATACCCGCCAAAAGTGAGGACAGAGCATGAAACTGCAAAAATTATACAGTTATGTCAGACAGGCAATCGAAGACTATCATATGATTGAAGAAAACGACAGAATCGCCGTTGGGATATCCGGCGGGAAGGACTCTCTCTCTCTCCTGTATGCCCTTGCAGGGCTGCAGAAGTTTTATCCTGTCCGGTACTCGCTTTGTGCAGTCACCGTAGACTTAGGCTTTACTCCCTTTGCTGTAGATAAAATTCAAGAACTTTGTGAACAGCTTCAGGTAGAATATCATGTTGTAAAAACCGATATCGGTCAGATTGTATTTGAAGAACGTAATGAAAAATCTCCATGCTCTCTATGCGCCAAAATGCGCAAAGGAGCTCTCAATGATTATATCGCCAAACTTGGATATAATAAAGTTGCCTATGCGCATCACATGGATGATCTGATAGAGACCATGCTGTTGTCTTTAATTTACGAAGGAAGATTTTATACGTTTCCTCCGGTTACACAGCTTACAAGGAGCAAGCTTACCGTAATAAGACCTCTCATGTATGTTCCGGAAGCTGATGTGATCGGCTTTCAGAATAAATATGAACTTCCTGTCATAAAGAACCCCTGCCCTGCGGATCATATGACACACCGTGAATATGTCAAAGATATTGTCAGGCAGTTAAACCGTGAAAATCCCGGTGTAAAAAAGAGATTATTTCATGCAATTATAAACGGAAATATAGAAGGATGGAATTGTTATGGAGACACCTAAAGCATATTATGAACAAGTTGATATTGATAATGAATTAAAGCTGCGAAAACAGTTGGCAGCTCTCCCACCCTACTGTAAACAGTACTTTATCGGAATAGAACACGAAACACAGTCAAGAACCAGACTCGCCTACGCATATGACCTTGCCTGTTTCTTTGACTATCTTCATGAAAACAATCCTATTTGCAAGAAAATGGAAATAAAAGATATTCCCATCAGTATCTTGGATCAGTTAAAACCTATGGATATTGAAGAATATCTCTATAATCTTAAAGTATATGAAAAAGACGGAAATGCCCATACCAATGAAGAGCGCGGCATAAAACGGAAACTGGCCTCTCTCCGTTCTTTTTATAACTATCTGTATAAGAATGAATTCATTGAAACCAATCCTGCAGTTAAGGTAAGTATGCCAAAAATCCATGATAAAAATATCATTCGTCTGGATGTGGATGAGGTTGCCCGATTGTTGGATGAAGTGGAATCCGGCGAGGATCTGACCAAAAAACAGCAGGCATATCATGCCAAAACCAAAGTTCGCGACCTGGCTCTCTTAACCCTTATGCTGGGAACCGGAATCCGCGTGTCCGAGTGTGTAGGTCTGGATCTTGATGATGTTGATTTAAACAATAACGGTATCAAAATCCACCGTAAAGGTGGTGCTGAAGTTATTGTATATTTTGGAACGGAAGTGCGGGATGCACTCTGTGATTATCTGTTGGAACGAAAAGAAATGACTCCGTCTGCCGGACATGAAAAAGCTTTATTTTTGTCCATACAGAACAAAAGAATCAGCGTGCGTGCAGTAGAAAATCTTGTCAAAAAATACTCAAAACTGATAACCGGGTTGAAAAAAATTACCCCTCATAAGCTCCGTAGCACTTACGGTACTGCTCTTTACCGTGAAACAGGGGATATCTATCTGGTAGCAGACGTGCTCGGTCATAAGGACGTAAATACCACTAAAAAGCACTACGCCGCCCTGGAAGATGACAGGCGGCGTCAGGCTGCAAAATATGTTCATTTACGCGAGGATGACTAGGACTGTACCTCCTGAATTTTCTCAGAGATTCTCTCTTTCACAAGAGCTGCAATCTCCTGCGTTTTCATATTCTTGTATTCGTCGTATGTAATTGGTTTTAAATAATAAACGTAGGTTGTGATTGGTCCTAAATGAAAGCTGTTAAAAACTTTATAGGAGTCAATTAAAGCAACCGGTACAATCGGAACCTTTGATTTGAGTGCTATCTTAAAGCTTCCAGCCTTAAAATCACACACACTGTTCTTATTATTGAACTTATACCCGCCTTCCGGAAAAAGAATGTATCTCTTGCCTGCGGCAACTTCTTTTGCAACCTTGTTAATGATGGTAATACCCTGTCTTGGATTGTCTTTTTCCAACCGATACGCCTGAACCAAATCACAGAACTCACGCACTAAAACGGTATGGGACTTTTTTGCATCCATAATAAAAGAACACGGCTTCTTATGCGTATACATAATTCCCAGTACATCATATTTTCCCTGATGATTCGGATACATCATATATCCACCCTCTTCCGGAAGATTTTCCAAACCATAGGCTTTGGTTGTAATCTTCCCGGTCTTATTCATCAGATAAATCACATGATGCACCAGAGCATATCGCTGTTCTTCCGTATATCGCTCCGGATGATTTGCACGTATCCGCATCTTCGGAATCATATAGGGTGCTTTGTGCAAATTCATAAGTATCACATAAATAAATTTCAGCATAATCTTTCTCCCTTTTTATACTATAACATTATAATGTATTGAGCGATTTTTTTCAACTTATCGGTCTATGATATAAAGAGAGAATCGACTGTTCTATTCGATTTCGGAATAGCAGGCTACCACAAGATATTCTCCGCTGTGAAGTGTATCTTCCCTGGAAATATTGTTCACTCTGCATATTTCATCAATATAGTCTTCCTTGTCCATGGCTCCGTCCACCAGATAATGATCGGAAATATCCCAAAGCGTATCTCCCGGCTCAATCCGTATGCTGGTATATTCTTTTGAATAAGATTTCTGACCGCAGGCACTGGCAAACGTAATGATACTGCTTCCAATCAGTATGATGGCAGCTATAATGATAATACTGACAATTGCGATAATACTCTTCTCTATGCGGACTGTACGAGCGCGCCTTGCAAGACTCTCATTTGCACGGGCAGATATTTTTTCATTATATACTCTTCTCATAATTATCCCTCCGAAACCTTTAACTTCTGTATCATCGAACGTTCGTTTGTTTGTATATATAATATAATACAAGAACAAATGTTTGTCAACACATAATTCGAACAAATTTTCGATTTTACAACAAAGCTCGAAGAGAATTTCCTATCAAATAAAAAATATGTTCCGAAAGCGAACTTCCGGAACACATCCTCTTATTTTACATTTCTTTACTTTTTGACGGTAACGGTAACCTTTACGGTCTTGCCGTTTGCCTTAACGGAAATCACTGCCTTTCCGGCCTTCTTACCTGTGACAACGCCCTTTGAATTAACAGTAGCGACCTTCTTGTTGGAAGAAGTGTAGGTAATCTTGGTTGCCGGTGTAGCGGTTGCAGAAATCTTTGCCGTCTTTTTCACTTTAACGGAAAGCTTGGTCGATTTAACGGTTAATACCTTATTGTCGGTAATGGTAGCAAGCTTGATTGCCTTGCCATCACTTTCGCCCATCTTCGGTGCAACTCTTGTCTCACCCTCTACCTTCTTGTCAGAGGTAAAGTTCTGGTCACGGACAACGGTTCCGTCCGCTTTGGTAATCTTGAGATCATCCAAATAGATGGCACTGTTCTTTGCCGTGATGAAAATGCCTTTGATGCAAACAGAAGGAGTGACTGCCACCTTCTCTGCTTTGGTCGGATCTGCCTGTGCATCCTCAGCGTGAACCGTACCTGTCTTTCCCGAATAGGAAATAACATAGAAGTCTCCGGTCTTCTTGACCGTTGCATAATCAATCGGAACATCCTTTTGCTCTTCATCGCTCCATTTTGTTACAGAACCGTCTTCATGCAATTCTGCACTCGGTAACTCCGTGAAGCCTGCCCACTTCCACTCCTCTTCTGTGGTATCATCAAAATTCAGACTGCCACCGATATTGAGAGCAGAACCTTCTTTCATAAAAGAAGTCGGGACATAAAGCTTGAAGCTGACTGTGTAACAATCCGAATAAGCTGACTGCTCTCCCGTTGACCATAAACAGATATCACTGAATGAAGTCGTGTCCCAATTATCCTCCCAACTGCTGTTGGTAAAGTTTACCGGAATCTCAACAACTTTGTTCTTGCTTGCAGCAAGAACCGGTGTAGCCGGTACAAGCGTCGTTACCGACAGTGCAACAGCACATGCGGCTGCCAGCAGATTTTTTGCAAATTTCTTCATAACGATATTCTCCTTTCAAAATACTGTTTGTATTGCTTCCCCCATCCTGCTAAATAATGGTTAAGTAAATTCTAACACTTTTCTCTGCAGTAGTCAAGTTGCACAAAAAGCAAAAATTTTTGCGCTATTTTTATTCAATTTTTACTTTATCGATGCATAAAAGCTCATTTTTTAAATTAGCTAATTTATTCTTTATTCTCTTTCAGTGCCGATTTATTCTGGTACATCATAAAATCCGAACGATTTCTCGTTGCTTCCAGATCCTCATCCGTCAGCGGATTATACACGGCATAACCGCATGCAATCTGCATGACAAATCCATAGTATCGCGTTCCTGCACTATTGTATTTCGTAACTTCTTCCTGCATCTGCTTCAGGCATTTATCAATGGGACACTTCCCGGAATGCGGAACAATGCAGACAAATTCATCTCCTCCGATGCGGTAGACTTTTCCGTATCTGCTGAAGGCTTTTTTAATGATCCTGGAAGAGCTGACAATGTACTCATCTCCCATCTTATGCCCGTAACGGTCGTTGCATTTTTTCAGATTATTCAAATCAAAAGAAATAATCATCGTGTCGTGGGAAGCCTGATGCTGCACATCCCGCTCATAGGAACTGCGGCTTTTCAGCCCTGTCAAAGCATCCGTATCTGCAAGCTTCTGATATTCTGCAGCCTTCTTTCCTTTTTCAATCACGATAAGAGTCTCTGATATGGTTTCAAAGGACACTGTGACAATGAACAAAAGGAATACGAACCGTCCAAACAAATCTGCATCTCCGATTCGGTAATAATAGGTATAGATATCAATCACCACTGCCGCAACAATCAAAACACCGCTGAATATTGTGGCTCTTACACGTTTATCCGCTTTGTTTCTGATTATCTTATACAACACGCAGCCGATCAGATAACCGATGCCTATAGCAAGGAAAATATGCGTCAGAAACAACGTCTCCCGCAGGTCCCGGATTCCAAAAAACTGAAGTGCAAGCACCGTCATCATTTCCAGAATATTGGACACCGCAAAAAACTTCCATATCTTATTCTCGCCTACCCGGAAAAATTCCCGCACAAAGAAAATAAACGGAATCACCATCAGCATCAGCGCCACATAAGCAAGGAAATACGAACCAACCCTGTTTTTGCATAACAGAGTGACAATATCCGTCTCGTTTGCCGACCAAATCCCAAACAGAGTGGAAAAGATTCCCAAATATAAAAAGCTTTGCCCGGTAAAGCCGCATTTTCCAACAATCCTCGAGAGAACAATCAGTGCAATTCCGAGAATCAGAATAATCACACTAGCCAGAAATGATGGCAATGCTCTTCGAAACAGATAAATAAAAATATCCATTTCACTGCCGCAGTAAAATGTACATTTCTGATACTCCCCGCTCTCATACGCAGGCGTCAGCCGGACCGTTATCTCCTCAACTCCGTCCCCGACAGGTATAAAATGCCATGCCGTTCCCGTGGTATGTCCCAGTATTCCGGCATCCGTATCAAAGGAATAAATAAGCTTTTTGCCTTCATATATCTCGACAAACTGATGGCTGGTAAAAAACGCAATGGTATTAAGCTCCATCGGATATTTTTTCGGAACAAAGGTGAACTCATCCACGCCGTCTGCCAGTTTTTGCATGGTAGTCGGCTTGCAGATTTCACAGGTTGTATTCACGTTTTCTTTACTTCCTCCCATCCAGAACGCAACGAGAGTCAGAGCCAGTGTAAACACCAGAAATATGTAAAACAGGTTTTTAATTTTCTTATCTGAGATATTTATGGTCATCAATCTTCCTCCAAAGAATTCAACCCACAATCCTATATACAGTATAATCGTTTGCAAACCATAAATCAAGCAAACGATTACTGCTTTTTTCGAAACTTTCTGCGCATATCATACAGGAAATGCGAACAGATTTTCGCGAATATACGTTTGCTTTTTCGGTGGAAGTATGTTAAACTTTGAGTGACTAAACATACAGGAGGTATTTCATATATGGCATATGGAAAGATTACGGATAAGCAAAGAGAAATTTTAGAATATATCAAAAAGGAAATCCTCAACAAAGGATATCCGCCTACGGTTCGCGATATCTGTGAAGCAGTTCACTTAAAGTCCACCTCAAGTGTTCACTCCCATCTGGAAACCCTTGAGAAGAACGGATATATCCGCCGGGATCCTACCAAGCCTCGCGCAATCGAGATTGTGGATGACAGCTTTAATCTGACACGCCGGGAGATTGTAAATGTCCCGATGGTTGGACAGGTTGCCGCCGGACAGCCGATTCTTGCCGTTGAAAATATTGATTCCTATTTTCCGATTCCGGCCGAATTTATGCCAAACGCAGAGTCCTTTATGTTAAAGGTAAAGGGAGAAAGCATGATTAATGCCGGAATTTTTGACGGGGATAATGTCATCGTGGAGAAATGCGAATCCGCCCGCAACGGTGAAATGGTTGTGGCACTGGTAGACGATTCCGCAACGGTTAAGACATTTTACAAAGAAGACGGACATATCCGGCTTCAGCCTGAGAATGACAATATGGATCCAATCATTGTACCGGATTGTAAGATCCTCGGAAAGGTATTTGGAGTATTCCGCTTTTTCCGGTAAAACAGATTTTTTACGAAGTATTTTTACCGTTGTGTTTCTAAAAATGAATTTTGCTATTCTAATTGCAGACCGTAAAGCAACGTCGGTACTTAATGAGTTTTTTAACGAATTTAGTACCACTACGTTGCGATCCGAGCGGAAGCGTGTCTGCAATAGAATATGCAAATTCATTTTGGTACACTTTTGTAAAAAGGCATTTTTAATCCAACTCTACAATTTTTCCGTCTCTCCAGATACGCTCCAGATCATAAAACAGCCGATCCTCTTTGGAGAACAGATGCACAATGATATCCTGATAATCCATCAGAATCCATGTGGATTTGTTATTTCCTTCTATCTGCTTTGCATGCAGACCTGCTTTATACAATGCCTCATCCACGGCATCCTGCATTGCAGACAACTGATTCTGATTGCTGCCGTTTGCAATAATAAAATAATCTGCGATGGAAGAAACCTCTGCGATATCAATGACTGTAATATCCTCCGCCTTTTTATCCTTCAGAGCTTCTACTGCAGCTTTCACCATATCTAATGTTTCCATGGCCGCTCCTTTCCATATTGTTTGTAAAATTCATAGGTCAATTGTGTCGAAGAATCAATACTGCCCTTTCGCCCTTTGAGATAATTCAGGGTGTCATACAATATCTCCGCAACGCACTCATTTAAATCCGAGAATGCAAGTCTCCGTATCAAATCCAGATGCGGGGCATCACATCTCTGGGGCTCTATATAATCCGCCACATAGATAATCTTATCCAGAGTGTTCATATTCGGCTCACCGGTCGTGTGTACCATGATGGCATGCAGAATATCCGGATCTTTGACGCCGTACTTTTCCTCTGCCAGAACCATTCCGGCTTTGGCATGCAAAAGTCCCGGATTATCCAGTTCCACCTGGGAAATCTCCAGATGCTTCTTTTTGCACAGGGCAACCTTTTCTGCCGGGGAAAGACATTTTGCACAATCGTGCAGAATTCCGGCAAGCATTGCCTTTTCATAATCATAGGCAAATGCCATGGCCATGCAGCCTGCCGTGTACATAACCCCTTTGGAATGCTCATACCGGTCCTTATCCAGTTCCTTTTTCAGTTTCTTTCGAATATCACGTATGTCCATTCTATCGCCTCTTTACCGTACTCTATACAATCCCTGTTCCCGGATATAAGTAAGAACCTTTTGCGGAATCTCCTCTTCCGTCTCTTCTCCGCGCAAAAGCTTCGCTCTTATTTCGGTGGAAGAAACCGGATATCTGTCACAGGAAACCATGCGGATATCGCATGGAAATAATTGCTCCAGCTTTTTGATTTTCTCTTCCAGAGCCGGAATGTCAAACCGGTCTCTGGGAATCACCAGAACGGTGCAAAGCTTTGCAATCGTCTCCGGATGCTTCCAGCTCTCGAAATAATCCAGGGAATCTCCTCCCATGATAAAGTAAAAATGCTCTGCAGGATACTGTTTTTTGAGCTTTTCCAGAGTGCGGTACGTATAACTTGTCTCAGCACTGTCCAGTTCAAGTCTGCTTACCGTAAGCCAGTCATAGGTCGAGGCCGCCAGCTCACACATCCGGTAACGCTGCAAAGCTCCTGTCATCCCTGCCTCATCTTTATTGGGAGAATGTCCCGCCGGCATCAGCCATACCTGATCCAGCAAAAAAGACCGGTATGCGCTGACTGCCATATGCAGATGTCCATTGTGAATCGGATCAAAAGATCCGCCTAATATTCCAATATCCATAATATCCTGTTATTCCGGAAGCTTGATTTTCGGATTCTTTTTTGCCCTGCGGTAAAAGATCATCTTCTTGCCGATTACCTTGACAACCTGGGAATGTGTGCGCTCCGCGATGACCGAAGCAATCTCCTTTGGCTCATCAATACAGTTCTTCAAAACCGACACCTTAATCAGCTCACGCTTTTCCAGCGCACTGTCAAGGGCTTCGATGATTTCCGGTGTCAGAGAAGCTTTCCCAATCTGAAAAATAGGATCCATCGTATTGGCAAGACTGCTTAAATATGCCCGTTGCCTGCTGTTCATAAATGCCTCCTCTATTTATAATAGTCAAATTCGTTGTAATACATGCGGACTGTGTCGCCCTCCTGGATTCCCTGCTCTTCCAGTTCCTTTAATATGCCTTGTTCCCGCATAAATTTCTGGAAAAACAAAAATCCCTTTTCGGAATCGATATTTGTATATCCAAGCATCTTTTCGATCTTTGGTCCTTCCACAACAAAAGCCCCGTCCTCGGCTCTGGTAATGGTGTATGGCTCATCCTTGAAAAAGCCAAGTGCCGGATCAAATTCCTGCTCATAGACAACGGCTTCCTTCGGACATTTTGCCAGAAGCTCACGCACATGGAATAAAAGCTCACGTACTCCCTGTCCGCTGACTGCGGAGATTGGATAGACACGGATGCCGTCCTTCTCAAACTCCTGCCGGAGTGAGGTAATCACCTCATTCTCATCTCCATAGATGGCATCAATCTTATTGGCGGCAATCACCTGCGGCTTCTTTAACAGCTCCGGGTTATAGGCTTCCAGTTCTCTGGTGATGGCATGAATATCCGCGATCGGATCTCTTCCTTCCGTACCGGCAGCATCCACAATATGAATGATGACTTTGGTACGCTCGATATGGCGTAAAAACTCATGACCGAGTCCGACTCCCTCCGATGCACCTTCAATCAGTCCCGGAATGTCGGCAATGACAAATCCGTTTCCATCCTCCATATCCACGACTCCCAGATTCGGCTGAAGCGTGGTAAAATGATAGTTTGCAATCTTCGGCTGTGCATTTGTGACACGGGATAAAAAGGTAGATTTTCCCACATTCGGGAAACCGACCAGTCCCACATCCGCAATGACTTTCAGCTCCAGCAGAACCTCTATTTCAATGGCATCTTTGCCGGGCTGGGCATACTTTGGCGCCTGCATGGTGGAAGTGGCAAAATGCTGGTTTCCAAGTCCGCCTCGGCCGCCGCGCAGAATCACTGCCCGCTTGTTGTCTCCGGACATATCCGCAATAACTTTGCCGGATTCGGCATCCTTTATAATGGTTCCCTCCGGAACCTTGAGAATCAGATCTTCTCCGTTTTTTCCATGGCAATTGCGCTTGCCGCCTTCCTCTCCCGGCTCTGCCGCAAATTTGCGGCGGTGTCTGTAATCGGTCAGCGTATTCAGTCCCTCATCCACAACAAAGATGACATCTCCGCCCTTGCCGCCGTCTCCGCCGTCAGGACCGCCATTCGGCACATATTTTTCCCGTCGGAAGGATACATGGCCGTCTCCGCCCTTGCCGGATTTTATGATAATTTTCGCACGATCTGCAAACATAATTCACCTTTCTCCTACTACAATATCGAAAAACCCCGGCTAAAAAGTCGGGGTTCTTTCACTACTCGTTATCTACTGGATATACAGATGCCTGTTTTTTGTCTCTGCCTACGCGCTCGAATCTTAATACACCATCCACCTTAGCGAACAATGTATCGTCTCCGCCGATACCTACATTCACACCCGGGTGAATTTTGGTACCACGCTGTCTGTAAAGAATATTGCCAGCCAGTACAAACTGTCCGTCAGCACGTTTTGCGCCTAATCTCTTGGACTCGGAGTCTCTGCCGTTCTTGGTAGAGCCAACACCCTTTTTATGGGCAAAAAACTGAAGGTTCATCTGAAGCATAACCTACACCTCCTCAAATCGGATTTTTATGTGTTTCTCTCCGTATTCTTCCTGAATGGACGACAATCCAAGAAGCAATGACTGTAATAACAGTTCTGCATCGGAAGATGGGCCTTCCTCCAGCAAAAGCTTAAGGTAGCCGTCTTCACCCTGTTCTGCAGAAAATTTTACGTCTGTAAAAGTTTCTATACTGTTTACTGTATTAAAGG
>JAQXZD010000112.1 GCA_029227035.1 Lachnospiraceae bacterium | reverse complement strand
TCCTTGCCATTCCGGTGATGCTGGGGGCAAGTATCCTTAAGGTGAGAAAATTCGGTCTGGACTTTTCCGTGGACGAGATTGTGATTTTAATTGTCGGAGTTGTGGTGGCATTTGTGGTATCACTTTTGGTAATCCGATTTTTGATGGGGTATATCCGCAGGCACGATTTTAAAGTGTTTGGATGGTATCGTATCGTGCTTGGAGTGATTGTATTGGTGTGTGGATTGATAGGAGTTGTGCATGCTTAAGGTATATTATACGGACATTGATCCTCTGCGCAAGGCGGGGACATTCAGCAAAAAACTGGCATTGGTAAACGAAATGAGAAGTGATAAGATTCTGGCATATCAGAATACGGATGATCAGTGCAGAGGACTGGCAGCCGGGCTTTTGCTCAGGCTGGCTCTTGAAAAAGAAGGAATTGATTACGAGAAGGCGGAATTCGCAAAAGAAGCGTATGGCAAACCGTATATTCTGGATTCTCCGCTCTGCTTTAACCTGGCACATGCCGGAAGATATGCGGTGTGCGCGGTTTCCAATTATAAGGTTGGGGTGGATATTGAATCCATGAAAAGATTTGACGGGAACGAGGAACGGATGCAGAAGTTGTCGCAGCGGATTCTGACTACGGAAGAAAAGGCGCGGTGGGAGATTGATGAATCCGGATCCCATATGGTTCGTATATGGTCCAGAAAGGAAAGCTATGCAAAGATGACCGGAAAAGGTCTGATGTGTGATTTTTCCGAGATTAACACGATAAGTGGGACATACTATCACGAGCGTTTTATGAATGAATATTACATGGCTGTCTGCACCAATGTGCCGACAGATGAGATCGAGTGGATTGGTTCCCATGAAGAACTTTATCCGCTGCAGCTCAATTAACCGGGAGGAAAGCTATGCATGATGAGTTGACAAAAAAAGACATAGAGAAGATGGAAGCAGAGATAGAGCACCGGAAGCTTGTGGTGCGAAAGGAAGCGCTGGAGGATGTCAAGGAGGCAAGGGCACAGGGAGACCTGAGCGAGAACTTTGAATATAAGGCAGCCAAGAAGTTTAAGAATGAAAACGAGAGCCGCATCCGCTATCTGGAGAAGATGATTAAGACAGCAGTTGTGGTGTCGGAAGATTCCCCGGAGGATGAAGTGGGGATGAACAATACGGTGGATGTCTACTTTGAGGAGGACGATCTGACGGAAACCTATAAAGTGGTTACAACGGTGAGAAGCAATTCCTTGAAGAATCTGATTAGCCGGGAGTCTCCGCTGGGAGCCGCCATATTCGGACACAAGGTGGGTGACCGCTGCGAAGTGAAGGTGAATGACAGTTATTCTTATTATGTGCAGATTAAGAAGATTGAGAATACGGTGGATGACGGATCGGATGAATTACGCAAGTTCTAATATAAGTCTCTTTTTATACTTGTGTGCCTAAAAATGAATTTTGTTATTCTAATTGCAGACCGTAAAGCAACGTCGGTACTTAATGAGTGCCTTTTACGAATTTAGTACCGTTACGTTGCGATCCGAGCGGAAGCGTGTCTGCAATAGAATATGCAAATTCATTTGGATACATATTTGTAAAAGGGGATTAACATAAAAAGTGCAAGAGGAATATTACAATGAAAAAAGAGGAACAATTACTGAAACAGATAACGGAGCTGGTCAAGGCAACACAGGAAGGAAAAGTCAATTGGCAGATTGAGTGCCAGACAACGGAATACAATGACGAGGCGGATAAACCGGTAGAGGAAAGCGACGGACAGAAGTGGACAATCGATGAGTGCTTTGTGTCTTATGAGTGCGTCTGGCAGGATGAGGAATTCCTTTTGATTTCCTTTGAGCAGATATATACCTGCGGAGCGAAGACCAGATCCTGCAATATGATCTTTCTCCCGCCGCGGGGAAACCGGTATTTTGATGTGGATATGCTGGCTCCGTATGCAGTACCGGCGGACAAGATGCTGATTTATGAAGTACATATGCTTTGGACAACCGTTCTGGAAGCGTACAAGAAGAATCCGGAGCAGGTAAAGATGGATGTGCAGCCAAGAAAACTGGTATTGGGACAATAGGAGGAAACATGAAGAATTCGTATGCAGTAGTAACCGGGGCAAGTTCGGGAATCGGAGCAGAGTTTGCAAGATGTCTCGCAAAAGAGGGATATCCGCTGATTCTGACGGCAAGAAGACGTGACCGGCTGGAAGAGTTGGAAAGCGAGTTGAAGGCGCAGGGAACAGAGTGCCATATCATTACAGCCGATTTGTCCCAAAAGGAAGAATGTTACCGTCTGATGGAAGAACTGTCCGGTCGGACAATCGGCGTGTTTATTAACAATGCCGGATTCGGAGACTGCGGCGTCTTTCTCGAGACGGATGTCGATAAAGAACTGGATATGATAGATGTCAATGTCAAAGCCGTGCATCTTCTGACAAAGCTCGTGCTTCGTAAAATGGAGAAGCAGGACGGCGGTTATCTGCTGAATGTGGCTTCTTCAGCGGGACTGTTTCCGTCGGGACCGTATATGGCAACCTATTATGCCACAAAATCCTATGTGGCAAGCCTGACACGCGCCGTCGCAACCGAGCTGAAAGAGATCGGAAGCAATGTCTATATCGGAGCACTCTGTCCGGGACCGGTGGATACGGAATTCAACAGTGTGGCAAATGTCGAATTTGCACTGCCCGGAATTACGCCGGAGTATTGTGCGGCCTATGCAATCAAGCAGATGAAACGGCGCAAGGTGATTATTGTGCCGACGCTTACCATGAAGATGGCAACCGTGGGCGGAAGAATTATTCCGCTGGCAGCCTCGGCCAGGATTACCGGACATCAGCAGAAGAAAAAACTGACAAAAAACAGTTGACACGGAATAAAAAAAGGAGTATAGTTGCAATAAGTTTATAGATAAAATCATTGAGCGAAGGTAAGTACAGCAAATGATGCTTCACAGAGAGTCAGCGGTGGTGGAAGCTGATAAGACAGTTTGTCTGGAATGGATTCGTTAGATGCGAGGTGAATTTGAAGTCTGACTTCAATAGTAGTTGAGCCGTTTCCCTACGTTACAAGGGTGAGATATCGAGACATTAAGTCTCTGTATCATAGAGATTGCGTGATTGGTGGCAGATATTTCCGATTCGGGGATATCTGCTTTTTGTTTCATAGGAAGCATGTCCTGTGAAATCAAAAGTGAAAAGCGCAAAAGAAGGGTGGCACCGCGGAAAATTTCGTCCCTGATATGGCAGAATATGCTGTATCAGGGACGTTTTTGTTTGGAAGAGAGAAGAGGAGGAGTATATGAAAAGAAGATTGCGCGTCTACAAAAAGACAGTGAGTATTGTAAACGAGACGGCAACCGGAATGTATGAGAATCTGGTTGGAGATAAAAAGGGCTTTTTACTGGAAAGTTATGATAAGAATTATGACCGTTATACCTTTTTCGGAAAGGAGCCGGAGGAGATTATCACTTCAAAAGGCAATGCCCTTGTGATTACAAAAAACGACGGAACCCAGGAAGTGAGAGAGGGAAATCCTCTGGAGCGGCTGAAGGAATATTACAGCGAGTTTGATATTGTAAAGGACAATGAAGAACTGGCTTTCTCCGGCGGACTGGTTGGAAATCTCGGGTATGATTTTGTGAGATATGCAGAAACACTGCCGGATGACAATCCGGATGAGATTGGCATTGAGACAATCCAGGTGATGCTCATGACAAAGTTTATTATGGTGGATCATGTGGCGGAGACACTGACGGGAATCATTCTCGGGGAAGACAGTGAAGAAGGAAAAAAGCAGGCACTGGCAGAGGCAGAGGAGCTGATTGCGCAGGCAAGAAAAAATGCAGGAAAGCCTTCCGAAAAGAATTTTATCCATGATGGTGTCATTGTCAATCAGTCCGATACTCTGGAGCAGTACACGAAGAAGGTTGAGAAAATTAAAGAGTATATCAAAGAAGGACACATCTTCCAGACCGTGCTTTCCCAGAGATGGACGGTCGAGACGAAGCAGAAAGGCTTTGAACTGTACAAGGAGCTGCGGGAGCTGAATCCTTCGCCGTATCTGTACTATTTTAATTACGGAGATTTTGAAGTGATCGGAAGTTCCCCGGAGATGATTGTCAAGCAGCAGGACGGTAAGGTCTATACCTGTCCGATTGCGGGAACACGTCCGAGAGGGGCGGATGCAGAGGAGGATGCCCTGCTTCGGGATGAACTTTTAAGAGATGAAAAGGAGCGCGCAGAGCATGTGATGCTGGTGGATCTTGCAAGAAATGATATGGGGCGCATTTCCGAGTTTGGAACCGTGAAGGTGTCACAGTTTATGGAAGTGCAGAATTATTCCCATGTCATGCACATTGTGTCACAGGTGGAGGGAAGAAAAAAAGGTGAGTTCCATCCGCTGGATCTGGTGTCCTCCTTCCTTCCGGCAGGAACCTTAAGCGGAGCACCGAAAATCCGAGCCATGGAAATCATTGATGAGCTGGAGACGGTAAGACGCGGGCTGTACGGAGGTGCAACCGGATACATTGATTTTTCAGGCGATATGGATTTTTGTATTACCATCCGCACAATGGTGAAAAAAGGAGATAAAGTATATCTGCAGGCGGGTGCCGGAATTGTTGCAGACTCCGTACCGGAGAAGGAGTATCAGGAATGCTGCAACAAGGTGATGGCGCTGGCAAAAACTCTTATAGAGGAGGAAAAATTATGATTCTGTTGATTGATAATTACGATTCATTTACTTATAACCTGTATCAGTATATCGGCATTTTTAATTCGGATATACAGGTCGTTCGAAATGATAAGATAACCCTTGAAGAAATCAAAAGACTGGATCCGGAGCGGATAGTGCTCTCACCGGGACCAAAGAGCCCGAAGGAAGCCGGTATCTGCATGGACGTAGTGAAAGAATTTACCGGGAAAAAGCCGATTCTAGGCATCTGTCTGGGACATCAGTGTATCGGCGAAGCCCTTGGAGGAACCGTATCCTATGCAAAAGCCCTTTATCATGGAAAACAGTCTTTGATTCAGCATGACGGAAGCAGCGTTTTTACGGGAATCGATTCTCCGATTAAAGTGGCGCGTTATCATTCACTAGCAGTTCAGGAGGAGAACCTGCCGGATTGTCTGCAGGTTCTGGCGCGGACGGAGGACGGAGAGATCATGGCGATGCGTCATAAGGAATATCCGGTGGTCGGTCTGCAGTTTCATCCGGAATCCATCTATACGGAGCACGGAAAGCGCATTGTGGAAAACTTTGTAAACGGCTGTTGTTAAGGAGGGAATATGATATTAGACGAGATTGTGGCAGATAAGAAAAAGCGTCTGCCGGAGCATATGAAGAGAATCGGAAGGGAACAGATGCGGCGCCTTGCGGAAGAGACAAAGACCAGAGATGCCGACTGTTTTTACCGGAATCTGCAAAAACCGGAGATATCCATAATCGGAGAGTTTAAGAAGGCATCTCCAAGTCTTGGAAAGATTACCAGCAAGATTGATCTGATGGAGAGAATTGAAGAATATAACGATTCCGTGGACGCCATCTCCTGTCTGACCGAAGAAGACCATTTTGACGGCAGCGTGGAATATCTGAAACAGATACGGGAAAAGTCAAATCTTCCGATTCTGAGAAAGGACTTCATGATTGATGAGTATCAGTTTTACGAAGCCAAAGCGATCGGAGCGGATGCCGTGCTTTTGATTACGGCGATTCTGGATGATGTGCAGATGCATGATTTTTATCAGCTTGCCAGGGAGCTGGAGCTGGATGTGCTGGTGGAGACTCATGACGAGCGGGAGATTGAGCGGGCCATGAAAATCAATCCGCGCATCATAGGCGTAAATAACCGGAATCTTAAGGATTTCAGCATTACACTGGAGAATACCAGGAGGCTTCGCCCGTATGTGCCAAAGGATAAAGTATTTGTGGCGGAGAGCGGCATTACAGGAGATGCGGATGTGAAGTTCCTCAGAGACTGCTCCGTGGATGCCTTTTTGATAGGCAGGGCTTTTATGGAGGCGGAAAAGCCAAGGAAAGTGGCAAAGCACTGGAAAGAGATAGGAATGTGAGAAGCGTATGGAAGTAAAAATATGCGGACTGACAAGAGTGGAAGAAGCAGAATACTTAAACGAGGCAGCAGCGGATTATGCAGGCTTTGTCTTCTTTGAAAAAAGCAGGCGGAATGTGACCGTCGAAAAGGCAAAAGAGATTATGGAGGCATTGGATAAGAACATCAAAAAAGTCGGAGTCACCGTTTCCGCAGATGCAGCGCTGGCAGAGAAAATCCAAAATGCAGGATTTGACATCCTTCAAGTGCATGACAGACTTTCCACGGAGGTGTTGGAAAAGGTGCAGATTCCCATATGGTATGCGGTTAATATCGCGGACGAGGGGGCTTTGGAGGAAAAAATGTCATTTTTGCAGACGCTTCCCGGTGAGTTGTCAAAAAAGATAGAAGCAATTGTGGTGGATGGGGCAGAATACGGAAGCGGGCGTCCCTTTAACTGGAGAAAAAGCAAGAGGCTGAAAAAAGCAGGGGCACAGTCACCACCGCAGATATTTTCCGACCGGAAATTCGTTCTTGCAGGAGGGCTCAATGCATCCAATGTAAGAGAGGGCATTGACGGCTTCTCGCCGGATGTGGTGGATGTGAGTTCCGGCGTGGAGAACGAAAACGGAAAGGACAGAAAACTGATTAACGAGTTTATAAGAAAGGCAAAAGGTTATGAATAAGAAAGCATATTACGGAAAATTTGGAGGACAGTACGTTTCGGAATCACTGATGAATACACTGGACGAGTTGGATAAGACCTTTGAGGAAGCCATTCGGGATCCGGAATTTAAGGAGCAGCTTCAATATTATCTGCGCCAGTATGTGGGAAGAGAGACGCCTTTGTATTTTGCAGAGCGTCTGTCGGAAAAATACGGAACAAAGATTTACTTAAAGAGAGAGGACTTAAATCATACCGGAGCACACAAGATTAACAATGTAATCGGACAGATTCTTCTGGCAAAGCGTCTTGGCAAGACCAAGGTGATTGCAGAGACAGGAGCCGGACAGCACGGTGTGGCAACCGCAACGGGAGCAGCTCTGTTTGACATGGAATGTACCGTATTTATGGGAAAAGAGGATATGGAAAGGCAGAAGCTGAATGTGATGCGTATGGAGATGCTGGGGGCAAAGGTTGTATCTGTGGAGTCCGGAAGCAATACTTTAAAGGATGCCACCAACGAGGCAATCCGTACCTGGGCAAAGACGGCGGAGGATACCTTTTATGTAATCGGTTCCGCAGTGGGACCGTATCCGTATCCGAAGATTGTCAAGGAGTTCCAGAGCGTGATCAGCAGGGAAGCAAAGCGGCAGCATATGGAGGTTGAGGGACGCAATCCGGATGTGGTGATGGCATGTGTCGGCGGCGGTTCCAACTCCATAGGAATGTTTGCAGATTTTATTGATGAGAAGGATGTGGAGCTGATTGGCGTGGAGGCAGCCGGACGGGGAATCGAAACCGGAGAACATGCATCCGCCATGGCGATGGGAAATCCGGGTGTATTGCACGGGATGAAGTCCTATCTGTTGCAGGATGATGACGGAAACGTACAGCTTGCCCATTCTATCTCGGCGGGACTGGATTATCCGGGAGTCGGACCGGAGCATGCATATCTTAAGGACAGCGGACGTGCAAAATATGTGTCCATTACAGATACGGAAGCAATGGACGCACTGATGGAACTGTGCAGGCTGGAGGGAATCATTCCGGCCATCGAGAGTGCCCATGCCGTTGCCTATGCTTTTAAGAAGGCAAAGGAGATGACAAAGGATCAGAGTATGATCATCTGTTTATCCGGAAGAGGTGACAAGGACGTAAACACCATAGCTGATTACCTGAGCGGAAAAGGCTATCTGAATTAGAGGAGGACAAATCATGAATCGAATAGAAGCAGCGCTTGGGGCTTTGCAGGAGAAGAAGGAGAAAGCGTTTATTACCTATATTACGGCAGGACTGCCGGATTATGAGAAAACCAAGGAGATTATCAAGGCGCAGGAGCAGGCGGGTACGGATATTATTGAGCTTGGCATCCCGTTTTCCGATCCGATTGCGGACGGACCGGTGATTCAGAATGCGTCTTATGAAGCAATTCAAAACGGTGCCAATCTGGAGAAGACTTTAACCTGTATGGAGGAGCTTCGGGCAGAGGGCGTGAAGATGCCGATTGTCTTTATGATGTATTACAATACCGTACTTCACTATGGCGTGGAGGCTTTTGCAAAGAAATGTCAGGAGATTGGCGTGGACGGACTGATTATTCCGGATCTTCCTTATGAAGAACAGGAGGAACTTAAGGAGGCACTTTCCGGAAGTGACAACACCATCTTAATTCAGCTTGTCTCTCCGGTATCCAAGGAGCGTATCCCGATGATTCTTAAGGATGCACGAGGCTTTGTCTACTGTGTATCTTCCATGGGAGTTACCGGACAGGAGGGCACTTTCCACAAGGAAATTCTGAATTATCTGACGGAAGTGAAGAAGGTGTCAAAGATTCCGGTTATGATGGGATTCGGAATCCGCACTGCAGAGGATGTAAAGCCGATGAAAGAGGTTATTGACGGGGCAATCGTGGGCTCGCATTTTATCAATCTGATGCGGGAGCATAATTTTGATCCAAAGGCAGCAGGTGATTACTGTCACACATTTAAGGAAGAGTTGAACTGTTTATAGGAGGAAATGGCCATGAAGGAGATCTTAAACAAACTGGTAAACGGACAGGATCTGACAAAGGAAGAGGCAATGCAGGCGCAGGAGATGATTCTTACAGGGCAGGCAACACAGGCACAGATTGCCTGTTTCCTGACCGCGCTTCGCATGAAGGGTGAGACGCTGGATGAGATTACGGGACTTGCAGCAGTTCTTCGCGATAAAGCGAATACCATCAGTCCGAAGGTTGACAATTATGTGGATTTTGTGGGAACGGGAGGAGACTGCAGTTACTCTTTTAATATTTCGACAACCTCGGCATTTGTGGTTGCGGCAGCAGGCGTTCCGGTTGCAAAGCACGGAAACCGTTCCATCTCATCCAAGAGCGGAGCCGGTGATGTGCTGGAGGCTCTGGGCGTGAATATTTCCGCAGATCCGGAGGTGGTAGAAAAAAGTGTGGAGGAAGTCGGCATCGGCTTTATGTTTGCACCGCATTTTAATCCTGCCATGAAATACGTCGGACCGGTTCGCAAGGAACTCGGCATCCGCACGGTATTCAATATCTTAGGACCGTTGTCCAATCCATCCCGTGCCAAAGCGATGGTTGTGGGTGTTTATTCTCCTTCATTGACCGAAGTGATTGCAGGAACCATGATGAATCTGGGAGTGGAGAGAGGCTTTGTTGTCAGCGGAAGCGACAATATGGATGAGTTTACCCTGACCGGTCCTTCTTATGTGGCGGAAATCAAAGACGGGAAAATCGATACTTATCAGGTGACACCGGAACAGTTCGGGTTAAAGTGTTGTGATATGAAAGAGCTGCAGGGCGGCGACGGAACCGTCAATGCACAGATTACAAAGGACATTTTATCCGGAAAAGAACAGGGACCAAAGAGAGATATCGTTCTCCTTAATGCGGGAGCAACTCTTTACATCGGAGGAAAGGCAAAAGATATCGCCGAAGGGATGAAGATTGCGGCAGAAACCATCGATTCCGGCGCCGCAATGAAGACGCTGGAAGCAATGGTGGAGATTACGAATGCGTAAGCTGCCTTTCGTCTAATTATACAAAATATTTTAGAAAAGTTCGTTAAAATATAGGTTTACTTATTTTCGAAAACGAAATATAATGAAAGTACGAAAAAAAACGAAATAAACCTGATTTACAGGAATCAGTGCGTCGTTTTGTTGATGTAGTTAGTCTTGTATTTGGAGTATACAATCTTCTGGCTGCGGTACAGCCCAAAGTATCCCGAGAGCATGTAGCTGAAGGCGATTGCCAGCAGAAAATAAGGCATTCCGTCATAGCCGAACAGCTCAAAGCTGATAAGCAGGGAAGTGATTGGACAGTTTGTGACACCGCAGAATACGGCAGTCATGCCGACTGCGGTGCACAGTGTCGGGGAGAAGCCCAGCAGATTGCCAAACAGACAGCCAAAAGCTGCACCGGTGAAGAAAGACGGAACGATTTCGCCACCCTTATATCCGGCGCCCAAAGTCAGCGCCGTGAATATCATTTTCAGGAGGAAAGCCTCCGGACGAACCGTACCGTTAATGCACTGTTCGATGATATTGATTCCGGTACCGTTATAGTTCTGGTTTCCGACCAGAAGAGTCAGGACAATAATGATGCATCCGCCGATAAATGCGCGCAGATAGGCATTCTTAAAAAAGCGTTTGTATAATTCTTCACTCTGATGAAGAAGGACGCAGAAGAGGATGCTTACGAGTGCACACAGGACGGCAAGGACACTGATTTTGACAGCGGACATAACGCGAAAGGCCGGTATGTTTCCGATGGTGAAAAGCTCATTGGAGACACCGAACGAGTAAGCGATGCCGTGTGCAACCAGTGAGCTGATGACGCAGGGAACAAGGGCAATATAGTACATGACACCGACACTTACAATCTCCATTGGCAGGATTGCAGCCGCCATGGGAGTACCGAAAAGTGCCGAGAATGCAGCACTCATGCCGCACATAATCATGACATGCTTGTCCTTTTCGTCAAAACGGAACAGTTTTCCGAGGGCGTTGCCGATGCTTCCGCCCATCTGCAGGGCTGCTCCTTCACGACCGGCAGAACCGCCGAAAAGGTGAGTAATCAAGGTTGAGACGAAAATCAGAGGCGCCATTCTTAAAGGAAGCTCGTCATTGGAGTGTATGGCGGAGAGAACCAGATTGGTTCCGGTATCATTTTCGTTGTGCAAAAGCCGGTAGAGGGCAACAATTGCCAGACCGCCGGCAGGCAGAAGAAAGATAAGCCATGCATTCTGTGTGCGAAGCACCGTGACGAAGGAGAGCGCAAAATAAAAAGCTGTCCCGCAGAGTCCGACGATGCCGCCTACGATAACAGCGAAAATTACCCACTTGACAGATACAATGGCGCGGTGTAGATTATGGTTAATTTTATGTTTCATCATTTCGTTCATATTTAGAAACCTGCCTTTTGTTTTATTACATTTAATACTAGCATTGAAAAGTCTTTTTTACAAGGGGCAGTGCAAAGAGGCGATAATAGACGATAGATAGAAAAGGAGATGCTTATGAGAACAGCCGGAGTATTGATGCCGATTTTCTCCCTTCCGTCACCGTATGGAATCGGAACAATGGGAAAAGAAGCAAGAAAATTTGTGGATTTTTTGGTAAAAGGAGGACAAACCTATTGGCAGATTCTTCCGATTTGCCCTACAAGTTATGGAGACTCTCCGTATCAGTCCTTTTCCAGTTTTGCGGGAAATCCGTACTTTATTGATCTGGAGTATCTGTGCAAAGACAAGCTTCTGACCAAGGCAGAGTGCGAGTCTTACGACTGGGGAGACAACAGTCAGTATATTGATTACGGCAAGATGTATGTTGCACGTTATGATCTTTTGCGGAAAGCCTTTGCGCGTTTTGTAAAAGATATGCCAAAGGAATTTTTGGATTTCTGCGAAGAACAGAAGGAGTGGCTGGATGATTATGCTCTTTTCATGGCATTAAAGGATGCACATGAAGGAAAGTCATGGTTTGAGTGGGAAAAAGAGCTTCGCGTGCGCGAGCCTCAGACCATCAAAAAGGCATACATAGAGTATGAGGAAGATATTCAGTTTTATAAGATGCTGCAGTATCTGTTTGTAAAGCAGTGGAGTGAATTAAAGGCTTATGCCAATGAAAAAGGAATCAGGATTATCGGAGATGTTCCGATTTATGTGGCTGGTGACAGCGCGGATGTATGGACCAATCCGGAGCAGTTTTATCTGGATAAGAAGCTGAATCCGATTGAGGTGGCAGGATGCCCGCCGGATGCATTCTCAGAGGACGGACAGTTGTGGGGCAATCCTCTCTATCGTTGGAATGTGATGAAAAAGGACAATTATGCATGGTGGGTAAGACGAATGAAAGCCATGACAGAGTTCTATGATGTCATCCGTATCGACCATTTCCGCGGCTTTGATTCCTATTATGCAATTCCGGCAAAGGATACCACCGCAAAGAACGGAAAGTGGAAAAAGGGACCGGGTATGAAGCTGTTTAAGCAGTTGAAAAAGGAACTTGGTGATATGCCGATTATCGCAGAGGATCTGGGCTTTTTGACTCCGTCCGTAATCAAGCTGGTTAAGGATTCCGGTTATCCGGGTATGAAGATTATCCAGTTTGCCTTTGACAGCCGTGAGGGAAGTGATTATCTTCCGCATAATTATCCGACCAACTGCGTAGTGTATACGGGAACACATGACAATGACACTGTAATGGGCTGGATGGAGACGGCTCCGAAGGAGGCTGTAGAGTTTGCCACAGAATATCTGAATCTGACCGAAGAGGAAGGTTATAACTGGGGAATGATGCGTGCCGCATGGAGTTCGGTTGCAGACATGGTGATTGTTCCGTTACAGGATATTCTGGGACTTGGCTCCGAGGCGAGAATCAATATTCCGTCCACGCTGGGTGAGAACTGGAAGTGGCGTGCCCTTCCGGAGCAGATTACGGAAGATGATGCAAAGAGACTGTACCGTTATTCAGAGATGTATGGCAGAATCAATCCTGCTACCGTAGTAAAAAAGACGGAAAAGAAAAAGAAAGAAACAGGAAAAAAGAAAAAAGCATAAAAAAAATCCCTCTTCCATATATTAGGAGTATATAGGAAGGGGGACTTTTTTTATGGATGGCAAGGAGTTCGATTTATATAAAGATATTCAGGGCAGAACAGATGGTGAAATTTATATCGGTGTGGTAGGACCTGTACGCACCGGAAAATCGACTTTTATCAAGCGTTTTATGGATTTGTTTGTGCTCCCGTACATAGAGGATGTGAATGTCAGGGAGAGGGCAAGGGATGAACTTCCCCAGTCCGCAGCGGGAAAAACCATCATGACGACGGAGCCGAAGTTTATTCCGCAGGAGGCGGCGGAAATTGTGCTGGAGGATGAGAGCAGCATAAGAGTCCGGCTGATTGACTGTGTCGGTTTTATGGTGGAAGGTGCCAGCGGACACATGGAGGGAGACAGCAGCCGTATGGTCAAAACGCCGTGGTCACAGGAGGAGATTCCGTTTGTGGACGCAGCGCGGATTGGCACGCAGAAGGTAATCAGGGATCATGCAACCATCGGAATCGTGGTGACGACGGACGGAAGTATCGGAGAACTGCCGAGGGAAAGTTATGTGAATGCGGAGAAGATGACGATTGATGAGCTGGAAGAAATCGGAAAGCCTTATGTCATTGTATTGAATTCCGTAAGGCCATACAGCGAGGAAACTCTGAAATTGAAAGAAGAACTGCAGGAAATGTACCATACGGTGGTGCTGCCGGTGAACTGCCAGCAGATGCACAGGGAGGATGCGGTGCATATCATGAATGCCATGCTGATGGAATTCCCGGTAAGCCGGGTGGATTATTTTATCCCGAAATGGACGGAGATGCTTTCCGCAGATCATCCGGTCAAGGAGGCAATTATCCGGTTTGCGGCGGATTTTTTGTCTCAGATTGCGCGGGTGCGGGATGTGAGCGATGCATTTGCCGCAAAAAATATGACAGGGGAAGAATATTTTAAAGAGATCCAGATGCCGAAAGTGAACCTGTCGGACGGAACCGTGTCCATCCGCATGGAGATTGATGATAAGTATTATTTTTCTTATATCAGTGAAATGACGGGGATGGATATCGACGGGGAATACCAGATGATTGCAGTGCTCAGGTCCCTGGCACAGATGAAGAAGGAATATGAGCGTGTCAAGGACGCCATGGATGCGGTGGAGCAGAAAGGTTACGGCGTGGTGATGCCGGGACTGTCGGATATCCGGATGGAGAATCCGGTACTGATACAGCATGCCGGAAAATACGGGGTAAAGATGCGCGCGCTTTCTCCTTCCATCCATATGATTAAAGCCAATATCGAGACGGAGATAGCACCGATTGTGGGCAGCGAGGAGCAGGCGAATGATCTGATTGCGTACATAAAAGAAGGGGAAGAGAGCGGCGAGGGAATCTGGACAACGAACATTTTCGGAAAATCGGTCGGAGAATTGATGGAGGACGGAATCCGGAGCAAAATCATGCAGATGGATGATGAATGTCAGTTGAAGCTTCAGGATACCATGCAGAAGATCGTGAATGACAGCAACGGAGGTATGATTTGTATCATTATCTAACTTTTATTTTACAAAAGTATCCCCAAATGAATTTGCATATTCTATTGCAGACACGCTTTCGCTCGGATCGCAACGTAGCGGTACTAAATTCGTAAAAAATACTCATTAAGTACCGACGTTGCTTTACGGTCTGCAATTAGAATAGCAAAATTCATTTTTAGGAACACAACTGTAGAAAGGGTGGAATCTGAATAGTTACCTAACAAGTTGTTTTCACTCCTTTAATTTGGTATACTGATTACAGGTAAAAATTACCGGATAAAGGAAAAGAGAGGGTGCACTTATGAGTGAAGTATATGATAAATTGATGCGCTGTTATGAGAGTGTCAGGAAACAGATTGATTTTGTGCCGGAGGTCGCACTGGTACTGGGTTCGGGACTGGGAGATTATGCAAAGGGAATCCGGGTGGAGGCAACTCTTGATTATCATGAGATTGACGGATTCCCGGTGTCCACCGTGCCTGGGCACGCCGGACGGTTTATTTTCGGATATGTGGATGAGGTGCCGATTGTCTGCATGCAGGGACGGGTTCATTATTATGAAGGATACCCGATGACGGATGTGGTGCTTCCGGCAAGGCTGATGAAGCTTCTCGGAGCGAAGGTCCTGTTTTTGACAAATGCGGCGGGAGGCATACAGCAGGGGATGCATGCGGGCGATCTGATGCTGATTACCGGACAGATTGCAAGCTTCGTTCCGTCCCCTTTGATCGGACCGAATATGGACGAGCTTGGTGCACGTTTTCCGGATATGAGCGAGATTTATAACAGGGATTTAATCATGATTGCGAGAAAGTGTGCGGCAGAACTGGGAATCGATCTTAAAGAGGGAACCTATCTGCAGTTTACGGGACCGGCATACGAATCTCCGCAGGAGGTTGCGATGGCGCGGATTCTCGGAGCGGATGCGGTAGGAATGAGTACGGCATGCGAGGCTGTGGCGGCAAATCATATGGGAATGAAAATTGTCGGGATATCCTGTATCTCCAATCTTGCCTGCGGCATTTCGCCGGAGCCTTTGTCCCATGAGGAAGTGCAGAAATCCGCGGATGAGGCGGCACCGAAGTTCAAAAAACTGGTGACACAGATGATAAAGGAGATAGGAAAAACATGCAGGTAATATTTATTCATCACAGTTGCTTTCTGGTGGAAGTGGATGATAAGGTCCTGATCTTTGATTATTTTAACGGGGACAGGGTGAACGGTTATCAGTTTACGGGCAGGATTCCAAGCTATGCGCCGGAGACACCGATATACATGTTTGCGAGCCACAAGCATCAGGATCATTTTGATATGGACATTCTGCGCTGGAGCAGCCGTTATCCGAATATCCGGTATATTTTGTCCAAGGATATCCGCATCAGTCCGCATTTTCTGGAAAAGCACGGGATTGATCCTAAAGTGCGGGAACGGGTGAAGTTCGTCACGCCGGGAAATCACTATGAAGTGGACAACCTGTCCATTGAGACTTTGAATTCGACGGATGCCGGGGTGGCATATTATGTAACCCTTGACGGAGTCAGCCTGTTCCATGCGGGAGATTTGAATGATTGGAAGATGGAGGGAGCCGGGGATCTGATTAACGGAAAGCAGGAGAGAGCTTACCGGCACGAAATCCAGAAGCTTTCGGACAAGCCAATCAATCTGGCTTTTGTTCCGCTGGATCCAAGGCTTGGGGAGCACCGTTTTCTTGGAATTGACTATTTCTTGAAAAATACGGATGCGGAATATGTCTTTCCGATGCATATGTGGCAGGATTATTCCTCCATACGGGAATACAAAAAGAAAATTACGAACCTTGGTATGGCAGAGCGGGTGATGGAAATCGAAAGAGAAAATCAGGTATTTCCCTTCGGAGAATTGTAGGTGAATGAACATGAAGACAATTGAGAACGAGACATTTGATACGGAGAGGGCGTTGTATGAAAGCCATGGGCTGATGGTGAAGAACTGCTGTTTTGACGGACCGGCAGACGGGGAGAGCCCGTTAAAGGAGAGCTCGGATATTGAAGTGGAGGACTGTCTGTTTCAGCTTCGGTATCCTTTCTGGCATGACAGGAACTTAAGAATCCGCAATACGCAGATGACGGATTTGTGCAGGGCTGCCATCTGGTATTCCACGGGGGTAAAGGTAGAGGATACGAAGATGCACGGAATCAAAGCGCTCAGGGAGTGCAGTGATGTCAGCATCCGAAACTGTGACATTATCTCGCCGGAGTTCGGCTGGTCGGTGCAGGATATCAAGATGGAGAACACGGCGGTCATCAGCGAATATTTCATGATGCGTTCAAAGAATCTTTCGTTTACGGAAGTGACACTGACCGGAAAATATTCCTTTCAGTATATAGAGGATGCCGTGTTTGAGGGCTGTGTGCTGGACACGAAGGATGCGTTCTGGCATGCGAAAAACGTAACCATAAGAAACAGCATCATCCGTGGCGAATATCTGGCCTGGTATTCACAGGACCTTACACTGGACAACTGCAGGATTATCGGGACACAGCCGTTCTGTTACTGTCGCGGGCTTAAGCTGATTGACTGTGAAATGACAGACGCGGATCTCTGCTTTGAAAAGTCCGAGGTGGAAGCAGATATTACCACAGAAGTTTTAAGTATTAAGAATCCGCTCTCCGGAAGAATCCAAGTGCCGAAAGTGGGCGAAATCATTCGGGATGACGCAGAATCGAAATGTGAAATCGTGGTAGAAAAGCAATGAAACAGAAGACAGAAAAGGGCATGCTTTCCGTTATTCTTGCACTGGCGTGGCCTACCATGCTGGAACAGCTCATGCAGACCGCCGTACAGTATGTGGACACGGCGATGGTCGGCTCTCTTGGAACGCAGGCAACGGCGGCAGTGGGGGCAACCACGACGGTAAACTGGCTGATCGGAAGCACCATTTCCGCCATTGGAATCGGCTTTTTGGCCTATATTTCCCAGGCGATTGGCGCAGGGGAAGAGGAGCGTGCGAAAAAAGCATCCGCACAGGCAGTTTTTGTTACCCTGACGGTTGGAATTCTCTTTACTATCATTACCGTGCTTTTAAGCAACCGGATTCCGGTCTGGATGAGGGCGGATCTTCATATCCGGGAGCAGGCATCCCGTTATTTCAGGATTCTGTATCTGCCGCTTTTGTTCCGGACTGCGGTTATCATCTTCGGAACGGTGCTTCGGGCGGCGGGAGATACCAGGACACCGATGCAGGTGGGCATTCTTGTGAACCTGCTCAATATTTTGTTAAATTTCTTTTTGATTTATCAGACGAGATATGTGTTCCTTGGAAAAATGCGGATTTTGATTCCGGGAGCCGGGCTGGGTGTGACCGGAGCTGCGCTTGCCAGTGCCGTGTCATTTGTGTTCGGAGGTATCGCCATTACCTGCAGACTCTGGCGGCACAGAAAGATTTCTCCGGGCGGGCAGAAATTGAAGCCGGATTTAAAAATTTTGAAACCGTGCTTTCGCGTGGCGGTTCCCAATATGCTGCAGCGCTTTGCCACTTCGCTGGGATATGTGTTTTTTGCGTCTATGATCAATTCCCTGGGAGAGACGGCAGCGGCGGCTCATACCATTGCAAATACGGTGGAGTCGGCTTTTTACATACCGGGATACGGAATGCAGACGGCAGCGGCAACCCTCTCCGGCAATGCGTGGGGCGCAAGGGATGAGAAGAAGCTGCGGGGACTGGCGCGGACGCTTCTTCCGTTGGAAGTGGGACTTATGATTGTGTCCGGCGGACTGCTTTTCCTGTTTGCCCCGCAGCTTATGCGGCTTTTTTCCAAAGATCCGGAGGTGATCCGGCTTGGTATGACGGTGCTTCGTATGGTGGCGGTTTCGGAGCCTTTCTATGGGGTGCCGATTGTGATGGAAGGAATGATGCAGGGCGTGGGAAAGACAGTTGCGCCTTTTGTGTTCAATGTGTCCGGTATGTGGGCGGTCCGCATAACCGGAACGTTTATCTGTACGCAGATACTCGGTTACGGTCTGGTCTCTGCGTGGGGATGCATGATTGGGCATAACATTCTTCTGTTTGTTATGTTTACAATTTATTTTTTGACAGGATGGCGAAAAGCGACAAAGCTGGATTAAGGAAAAGAGGATGGTACAGATGAGAAAGGAAGGGAAGAGTAATATGTGGTTGGTATTTGCATTGTTGTCGGCGATATTTGCGGCGCTGACGTCGATTCTTGCAAAAGTGGGAATTGAGGGGGTGAATTCAAATCTGGCAACGGCAATCCGCACGGCGTTTGTATTGCTTATGGCATGGGGGATGGTCTTTTTAACCAATGCACAGACAGGATTAGGAGATATTAGTAGGAAAAGCTGGATGTTTCTGATTCTGTCAGGATTGGCAACTGGTGCATCCTGGATATGTTATTATAAAGCATTGCAGATTGGAGAGGCATCTAAAGTGGTGCCGGTTGATAAGCTTAGTGTTGTAATTACATTGGTGCTGGCGTTTCTGATTTTACATGAACAGGTTACCACAAAGTCGGTGGTTGGTTGTATATTGATTGGGGTAGGAACGCTGCTCATGGTTTTGTAATCTGGTATGAGTACATCTTACGTCAATCCATTAGAAACATAACAAAAAAGGACGATTCTCCGGAATCGTCCTTTTTACATCTGTAATCAGATTGTATTAAAGCTGAGGACCAGCAGATACTAAAGCTTTACCAGCTTCGTTGGTCTCATATTTCTTGAAGTTCTTGTTGAATCTTGCAGCTAAATCCTTAGCCTTTGTCTCCCATTCAGAAGCATCCGCATAAGTATCACGAGGATCTAAGATACCGGAATCTACACCAGGAAGTTCTGTAGGAACTTCAAAGTTGAAGTAAGGAATCTTCTTAGTAGGAGCCTTGTTAATGTCACCGCTTAAGATTGCATCGATGATACCACGAGTATCCTTAATAGTGATACGCTTACCGGTTCCATTCCATCCGGTGTTAACTAAGTAAGCCTTAGC
>JAQXZD010000111.1 GCA_029227035.1 Lachnospiraceae bacterium | reverse complement strand
TGAATAGGAGATTTTTAAAAATGAAAAAATGGTATGACGAAGAATATGAATTTGAAGTAGAGGTTACCGGGTTTCTTCGAGGTGATCACACGGAGCATTATTGTAGAAATGGTGAAGAAGTCGGGGATAAGTATTCGTGCACTTATGGCTGTCCGGTAAATAAAGACGGACAGGGAATTTGTTCCAAAACCATGATGATGCTTTATCCTGTCATGGAGGCAGTCAGAAGTGGCGGTGATTTGGAAAATCTCGGTGGCAGTGGCAGGTATGTGAAGGAAATTGTATGTCCGGATGGATGTGTAATATTCAGACTGACAGCAAAGCCGCTTGGAAATGAGAATTTCCATAAGGGAGGATTCTGGAAGGAACCGTAGAACGGGATTATGGGCAGTAGTTTTACGGAAGAAAAAGGTATTGACTCTCCTGTTACGGTAGGGTTTACGATGAATCCGAAAGGAGAAAAACTGACAGTGAAAACAGTAAAAGATATTATGGAGAGTAGAAGTATGAGTAAGATTTTAATAGCAGGAATGACAAATGTTGAAGTGACATGCAAAGTGGATGAATTTCCGATCAAGTATGAACCGATTGCATTCAACTTTTTTGGAGTGAATATGGGAGTGGCAGGAGTGGGATATAATCTTGCAAAAGCCCTTACAGCTCTTGAGGATCAGGTGAAAATTGCCTCACTTGTGGGAGACGATATGGCCGGAAATCTGATAGAGTCAGAGCTTAATGCGCTGGGAGAAGTAAGCCTCATCTCCAAAAAGTTGTCGCAGACTCCTTTGAGTGTAGTATTATATGATCATACCGGTGCCAGACGAATTTATTGTGATCTTAAAGACATTCAGGAGACTCCTTATGATTATTCGGAAATAGATATAACGTCATATGATTTGGTCGTAGCCTGCAATATAAACTTTAGCAGACCTTTATTAAAGAAAGCCAAAGAAGCCGGGATAAAAATTGCAACAGATGTCCATGTCCTTAATGATATTAACGATGAATTCAACAGGGAATTTATGGAATATGCAGATATTCTTTTCCTTAGCAACGAATATATTGCAGGAAACGAAAGAGCTTTTGTGGAGCAAATTGCAGAAAAATACAATAATGAAATTATAGTTGTCGGTCGTGGAAGTGCCGGGGCGCTTATGTATGTGAGAGAGGAAAATAAATTTGTTGACATGCCGGCTGCAAAGGCTGAGAAAATCGTAAATACAGTTGGTGCCGGAGATTGTTTGTTTGCGACGTTTATTAGTATGTATGCAAAAGGATTGGAACCTGAAAAGTGTTTGGAATTAGCGCAAAAAGCTGCGGCATACAAAATAGGTTTTGATGGAGCAGCCAAGGGATTTATGGAGCTTTCACAATTGGAAAAATAAGGGAGATTGGACTGGAGAAAACGAATATGGAACCAATTAAAATACACGGGTTAAATCAAAATAACCTGAAAAATATATCACTGGAGATTCCAAAAAACAAAATCGTGGTTTTTACAGGTGTCTCCGGTTCCGGTAAATCCAGGATTGTATTTGACACCATTGCGGCAGAAAGCCAGCGGCAGATGAATGAAACCTATTCTGCCTGGGCGCGTGGAAGACTTCCAAAGTATGATAAACCAAGTGTTGAGCAGATAGAAAACTTAAATCCTTCGATTATCATTGACCAGACGAGACTGGGCGGAAATGCCCGCTCTACGGTTGGCACGATCAGTGACATGTATTCCTTATTGCGATTGTTATTTTCGAGAATCGGTACGCCGAGCATCGGGCCGGCATCCTATTTTTCTTTTAATAATCCTAACGGCATGTGTCCTACCTGTGCCGGAATCGGTAAGGTCATGGACTTTGATGTAAAGAATGTGATTGATGAAGAAAAAACCTATGATGAGGGGTGTTTCAAACTTCCGGCATTTGGACATGGAAATTATTATTGGAAGGTATACAGACGTCCGGAATATTTCAGAACGGATATTCTATGGAAGGACTTAAGTGAAGAGGAACAGAATATTCTTCTCTACGGCAGCAGAACACCGGGAGGAGAGAGAATTGACAAAAAAATAGAAGGTGTCTACAATCAGTTCAAACGTCTGGTTCTGATGAAAGGCGCAGAAGAGCAGACCGATCATACACTCAAGAAAATTGCACAGTTTCTGTATGAGTGTGAGTGTCCGGACTGTAAGGGAAAGAGATTGAACGATAAGACACTTTCCTGTAAGATTAACGGATATAGCATCTATGATATGTGCGAGATGGAATTTACCACGTTGCGGGAAGTATTGTCGGAAATCAAGGATGACAGAGCGACAACCATTCTTGAGCAATTAATCGCAGCACTTGACAGAATGATCGATATTGGGCTGCCATACCTGTTTATGAACAGAGAAAGCTCCACGCTTTCCGGCGGTGAGGCACAGAGACTGAAGCTTGTCCGCTATATGGGAAGTTCCCTTTGCGGAATGATTTATATTTTTGATGAGCCAAGTACCGGTATGCATCCGAGAGATGTGCACAGAATGTCACGATTACTCAGAAGCCTTCGCGATAAAGGAAATACGGTGTTGGTTGTGGAGCATGACAAAGATATTATCAGCATTGCGGATGAAGTGATTGATATCGGTCCTCTTGCCGGAAAAAATGGTGGACAGGTTCTGTTCCAGGGAAGTTATGAAAATCTCTTAATCAGCGGAACAAAAACCGGAAATGCGTTGTCTGCGCAAAGAAAGATTAAGGAGAAAGTCCGCAAACCGAAGGGCTTTCTTCCTATCAGAGGTGCGTCGATACATAACCTTAAAAATGTGGATGTGGATATTCCGCTTGGAATTTTGACGGTAGTAACCGGCGTGGCAGGAAGCGGAAAGTCTTCCCTTATTCGGGATGTGTTTGCCAGACAATATGAAGATCAGGTGGTGCTGATTGACCAGAGCGCCATTACGGCAACAGGCCGTTCCACCGTATGTACTTTCCTGGGATTTTTTGATGAAATCAGGAAAGTGTTTGCAACAGAGAATCAGACAGAAGCCGGATTGTTTAGCTTTAACAGTAAAGGGGCATGTCCTCACTGCAAAGGGCGTGGAATGATTACCACAGAGCTTGTATTTATGGAACCGGTAACAACCGTTTGCGAATATTGTAATGGAAGCAGATACAGTGAGGAAGCTTTAAAGCATTTGTACCAAGGAAAAACAATTGTGGATGTTCTTAACATGAGCGTTGAGGAGGCACTTCCTTTCTTTGCATCGAATAAGAAAATAGCAGGGAAATTAAATGCTTTGATGGAGGTAGGATTGCCGTATATTTCTTTGGGACAGCCACTTTCTACGTTTTCCGGCGGCGAGCGTCAGCGTGTGAAGCTGGCACAGAATATTAAGAAAAAGGGGAATATCTACATATTGGATGAGCCTACCACAGGACTTCATGTCGCGGATATTGAAAAGGTCGTAGATATTCTGGAGAGTATTGTTGACCGTGGAAATACCGTTGTGGTTATTGAGCACAATACAGATGTGATGAAGCTTGCGGACTATATCATTGACGTGGGACCGGACGGTGGCAGCAAGGGCGGTGAAATTGTATTTACAGGAACTCCTGGAGAAATGTATGATCATGCGGATACAATCACGGCAAAATATCTGAGAAAGGATTAAAAGTGGGTTATAATTAAGGACAAATTAGAAGAAATTCTAATTTAGTCCTTATTTTTAATGGATAACTGATGGAAAAATGTCAAATTTCTACTATTTGATGTTGGAAAAATGACAAAAAAGTAATGAATGTGCGTTGTAAAAATGACAATTTTAATGTTGAGGTGAAAGATAATATAGTGTACTATCCAATATATATGTTAATGTTTATAGAAAATGAGAATATACAGTTACCAACGGTGGAGTTGTTTGATTTGTCAAAAGTTTAAAATATTAAGAAGAGGAGCAGGGCAAAGACATGGAAAAAAGAAAAATATTAAGGAATAAGTTTTACCTGTACCTGACGGAGTTTTTTTCGGGGATGTCCGTTATGGCAGTGGAGCTGGGAGCGAGCAGATTGCTTGCGCCTTATTTCAGTTCTTCGCAGATTGTATGGACGATTATTATCGGAACCATAATGATTGCGATGGCTTTGGGAAATATTTACGGCGGAAAGAGCGCGGATAAGAATCCGAATCCGGACAAGCTTTATGGAAGAATGATTCTGGCGGCAATCTGGATTGCCCTGATTCCGGTTGTGGGAAAATATATTATTATCGGAATCTCTGCGGTCATAATTTTTTCCGTGAACAGTAATTTCCTGATCTGGGCAGCATTTGCGGCATGCATGGCAATCTTTGTATTTCCGCTGTTTTTGCTTGGAACGGTAACGCCGTCTCTGGTGAAGTATACCGTGGATGATCTGGAGGACAGCGGAAAAACAGTGGGAATGCTGAATGCATTCAATACGATTGGAAGCATTATCGGAACGTTTGTCCCAACCTTTGTGACAATCCCGGCAGTTGGAACATCGATTACCTTTTTGATTTTTGCAGGAATCCTGCTGGTGCTGTCGATTATTTATTTTGCCAGCAGCAAAGTAAAGTCAGCAAAAGCAATTGTAGGTGTCGTTGTTCTTGTGGTGTCCTGTTTTGTGAGAAATTCGGACAGCTTTGCATTCTGGGAGGAGGATTTGACATACGAAGGAGAATCTGTATATAACTATCTGCAGGTCAAAGAGAATGAGGATGCCGTATATCTGTCCACGAATGTGCTGTTTGGGGTGCAGTCTGTCTACGAGAAAGCCGACAATCTTACGGGAATGTATTATGACTATGCCATGGCAGCCCCATTGATGGCAGGGGTAAACCGGAAAGACCATCTGGATGCGCTGATACTTGGCATGGGAACAGGAACTTTTGCCACACAGTGTGACAGGTATTTTGATGGAATGAGCACGGAAGGCGTGGAAATCGACGAGGATATCACGAAACTTGCCACGGAATATTTTCACTTGTCTGAGGACATTCCGGTGTATACGTATGATGGAAGAGCTTATTTAAATGCGGTGGACAAGAAATATGATGTCATTATGGTGGATGCGTATCAGGATATTACGATTCCGTTTCAAATGTCATCGGTGGAATTCTTCCGGCTGGTCAGGGAGCATCTGAATCCGGACGGCGTTATGGTTGTGAATATGAATATGCGCGGTCAGGAGGAAGGCAATATCAATCAGTATTTGGCAGATACCATCGCTTCCGTTTTTTCGGAGGTATATACCGTTGATGTAAAAGGCTCTACAAACAGGGAACTGTTTGCATCGGACAACCCGGATATGCTGACGGTTTTCGAGGAAAATCTGGCGTTGGAACAAAACAGAGAGCTGGCTTCGTTTATGGATGGTGCCTGTGAAGATTTTACGGCATATCGGGCGGGAAGTTATATCATGACAGACGACAAAGCGCCGGTGGAACTTTTGGGAATGGAAGTGATTGACGATCTGATAGGGGATGAGGTTACTTATTACAAAAATCTATATGAAACCGAAGGCTTGCAGGGATTGTTGAATGCATTTTAGAAATATTTGCAATATCTGAAAAAAACGAGTAAAATAAAGATTTGAACAGTTACGAACAATTAATATAAGAAGGAGTGGAAGACAATGACAAAGATAGACATTATATCCGGTTTCCTGGGTGCCGGGAAGACAACCTTTATTAAGAAGATGATTGATGAGGCTTTTGCCGGAGAAAAGATTGTTCTGATTGAGAACGAATTCGGAGAGGTCGGAATTGACGGAGGCTTTTTAAAGGATGCAGGTATTGAGATTACCGAGATGAACAGTGGCTGCATTTGCTGTTCTCTGGTGGGAGACTTTGGAAAGAATCTGAATGAGGTGATTACGAAGTATCACCCGGACCGGATTCTGATTGAGCCTTCGGGAGTCGGAAAGCTGTCTGATGTTATGAAGTCTGTGATTGATATAGAAAAGGAGCAGGATGTAAAACTGAATGCCCTGGTTACGGTGGTGAATGCATTAAAAGCGAATAAACAGATGAAAGCATTCGGAGAATTCTTTAATAACCAGATTGAGTATGCAACGACTGTTATTTTGAGCCGTAGTCAGAATGCCACTCCGGAGCAGCTTGAATTCTGTGTGAAGAAGATACAGGAACTGAACCCGAATGCGGCAATTATTACAACGGATTGGAGTGCGTTAAAGGGAGAACAGATTCTCAAGGTAATGGAGGGACAGGACAACCTCGAGATGAAAGCGCTGGCGGAGGCGCGTCATGCCAAGGATGCAGAGGAACACGAACATCACCATCATGAGCATGAGCACGAACATGAGGAACACGAGCATCATCATCACGAGCATGAACATGAGGAGCACGAGCACCATCATCACGAGCATGAACATGAGGAACATGAGCATCACCATGAACATGGCGAAAACTGCACCTGTGGCTGCCATGACCATGAGCATCATCACCATCATGCAGATGATGTCTTTACAAGCTGGGGCAAGGAGACTCCGCACAAATTCGAGCGTGCGAAGATTGAAGAGATTTTGAAAGGATTTGTGGATTCGGATACCATTCTCCGTTCCAAAGGAATGGTGGAGTGTACGGACGGAACCTGGATTTATTTTGATATGGTGCCGGGCGAGTATGAGATTCGGGAAGGCGAGCCGGATTATACAGGACGAATCGTGGTAATTGGAACAGAGATACATGAGCAGGAACTTCTGGAACTGTTCGGGATTGCATAAAGAAAAGACAGAGAGGAACGGATTATGGCACAGGAAATTCCGGTATATGTTTTTACAGGATTTATGGACAGCGGAAAGACATCCCTGGTGGAAGAAACCCTGTTTGAAAATGAATTTGGTGATGGCGCAAAGGGCGTCATCATTATGTGTGAGGATGGAGAAAAGGAATATGATGAGGCAAAACTTGCCACGGTGAATTTCAAACTGGCGGTGATTGAAGAAGAGGAGGATTTTACTCCGGAGAAACTGCAGGAGATTCAGAATTCCTATCTTCCGGAGCAGGTATTTATTGAATACAACGGAACATGGGGCATGGATAAGCTTCTGGAGGCAAAGCTGCCGGACGGATGGGTGATCGTCCAGTCTCTTGCAACGGTGGATTCAACGACCTTTGATCTGTACATGAACAATATGCGTGCAATGATGCAGGAGCAGGTATTTGCCAGCGACGTGGTCATATTTAACCGCACGGATGATAATACGGATCGGGGACATCTGCGCCGCACCATCAAGAATATTAACCGTAAGGCACAGATTGTATACGAGAGAAAGGACAGAACGATTGATGAACGCCCGGAGGAACTTCCGTTTGACATCAATCAGGAGATTATTGAACTGTCGGATGCCGATTATGCAATCTGGTATATGGATGCCATGGAGAATTACCGGAAATATGACAACAAAAAGGTGAAATTCCGTGCGCTTGTGTATAACCCGGATAAGCTGAAGAAAGGCATTTTTGTTCCAGGACGGTTTGCCATGACCTGCTGTATTGAAGATGTGACCTTTATTGGTTTTAAGTGCAAGTATGACAGGGAGGAGGAGCTTCCTCACAAGTCATGGATTGATATTACCGCAGAAGTTCATGTGGAATTTGCAAAGGAATACAAAGGAAAAGGACCGGTATTATATCCGGTTTGTATCGAGAAAGCCCAAAAGCCGGAGGACGAGCTGGTATATTTTTCCTAATCAGCCAATAAGTCTTTGACATATATTCGTTTTTTCGATATGATAAACTGAGTGTGTACAACACATGAGGGAATTTAAACACTAGGGAGGAAGATTATGTATCCAATCGTTCGAAAGGAAACATTGGCAGATAACATTATCCTGATGGATATCAAAGCGCCGCGTGTGGCAAAAGAATGTCTGCCGGGACAGTTTATTATTGCAAAAACAGATGAGGTGGGAGAGAGACTTCCGCTGACAATCTGTGATTATGACAGAGAAAAGGAGACCGTCACCATCGTGGTTCAGACAATCGGTGCAGGAACCGAGCGTATGATGGATATGAATGTGGGCGATGCGCTGGAGGATTTTGTCGGACCTCTCGGATGTCCGTCAGAGCTGTGTGAAGAGGAGAATCTTGCGGAGACAAAGAAGAAAAAGATTGTCTTTATTGCAGGAGGACTCGGTACGGCACCGGTGTATCCGCAGGTGAAGTGGCTGCATGAGCATGGAGTGGATGCGGATGTAATCATGGGCTCCAGAACGAAGGATTTATTGTTCTATATTGATGAGATGAAGGCGGTTGCAGCCAATGTCTATGTGACAACGGATGATGGTACATATGGTTTCCACGGCAACGGCTGTCAGCAGCTTCAGGCATTGGTGGATGAGGGAAAGCACTATGATGTGTGCGTTGCAATCGGACCGATGATTATGATGAAGTTCGTTACAATTCTGACAAAGGAACTTGGCATTCCTACGGTTGTATCCATGAATCCGATTATGGTGGACGGAACCGGAATGTGTGGAGCCTGCCGTCTGATGGTTGGCGGAGAAGTGAAGTTTGCCTGTGTAGACGGACCGGAATTTGACGGACATCTGGTAGATTTTGATCAGGCGATGAAGCGCCAGCAGCAGTATAAGACAGAAGAAGGACGAGCAAAGCTTGCATATGAAGAGGGCGACACCCACCACGGTGGCTGTGGTCATTGCGGAGGTGACAAATAATGGAAGGATTAGTAAGAGTACCGGTTCGTGAGCAGGAGCCGAAGGTTCGTGCGACGAATTTTGAGGAAGTATGTTACGGATATAATGAGGAAGAAGCTGTGGCAGAGGCTTCCCGCTGCCTGAACTGTAAGAATGCACAGTGCATGAAGGGATGCCCGGTTTCCATCAATATTCCGGCATTTATCGCACAGGTAAAGGAGCGCAATTTTGAGGAGGCATATCAGATTATTTCTGAGTCTTCCGCATTGCCTGCTGTCTGTGGACGTGTGTGCCCGCAGGAGAGCCAGTGTGAAGGAAAATGTATCCGCGGCATCAAAGGAGAACCGGTTGCAATCGGAAAGCTGGAGCGTTTTGTTGCGGACTGGGCAAGAGAGAACGGAATCAAGCCGAAGAAGGCTGAGAAGTTAAACGGACATAAGGTGGCAGTCATTGGTTCCGGTCCTGCAGGACTGACCTGTGCAGGAGATCTGGCAAAGCTTGGTTATGATGTGACGATTTTTGAGGCACTGCATAAAGCAGGCGGTGTATTGAGCTACGGAATTCCTGAGTTCCGTCTGCCTAAGGATAAGGTAGTTGCAGCAGAAGTGGAAAATGTTAAGGCACTGGGTGTCAAGATTGAGACCAATGTGGTTGTCGGAAAGTCCGTTAAGATTGACGAACTGATCGAGGAAGAAGGCTTTGAAGCTGTATTTATCGGTTCCGGCGCAGGTCTTCCGAGATTTATGGGCATTCCGGGTGAGCAGGCAAACGGTGTATTTTCCGCAAATGAATTCCTGACCAGAAATAACCTGATGAAAGCCTAGGAAGATGAGTATGAGACTCCGATTTTCCACGGGAAAAAGGTAGTTGTTGTGGGCGGTGGAAATGTGGCAATGGATGCTGCACGTACTGCGTTAAGACTTGGCGCAGAGGTACATATTGTCTATCGCCGCGGCGAAGAAGAGCTTCCTGCCCGTAAGGAAGAAGTACATCACGCAAAGGAAGAGGGAATTATCTTTGATCTTTTGCAGAATCCGACAGAGATTCTGGTGGATGAGAACGGCTGGGTAAAGGGAATCCGCATTATCAAGATGGAACTGGGCGAGCCGGATGCATCCGGAAGAAGAAGTCCGGTTGAGATTCCGGGTTCTGAGTATGAGATAGATTGTGATACGGTTATCATGTCACTCGGTACTTCTCCGAATCCATTGATTTCTTCCACGACAAAGGGACTGGAAGTCAATAAGCGTAAGTGCATTGTTGCAACGGAAGATACCGGAGCAACCAGCAAAGACGGCGTATACGCAGGTGGTGATGCCGTAACAGGAGCAGCAACCGTAATCCTTGCCATGGGAGCAGGAAAAGCGGCCGCAAAGGGCATTGATGAATATCTGTCAGCAAAATAAAAGGCAAAGGAACACGAAGAAGGGATAGATTATGCCACCAAAACCAAAGTTTACTCGGGAAGAAATTGTTGAAGCAGCGCTTGATCTGGTCAGCGAAAAAGGTCTTCCGGCGCTGACGGCCCGTGATTTGGGTGCAAAGCTCGGATGTTCCGCACGCCCTATTTTTACCGTATTTAACAGTATGGAAGAGGTAAAGCTGGAAGTGCGTGACGCCGCGATGAAGCGTTTTGAAGGATATACAAAGAAAGCGGAAGCATATACCCCTACTTTTAAGCGGATTGGCATGATGATGGTTCTCTTTGCGATAGAGGAACCAAGACTTTATCAGATTTTGTTTATGGATGCAAATGATTCCCTGAAAAGTTTTGATGATGTAATCGGTACGCTGGGAGAGACGGGCTCAACAAGTCTTAAGGTTTTAAAGGAAGATTATCATCTGACGGATGAACAGGCTGAGACTTTGTTCCGTCATGTGTGGGTGTTCACTTTTGGGATCGGAGTTATGTGTGCCATGGGCGTCTGCCATTTTCAAGAAGAGGAAATCAGTGAGATGCTGTCCCAGAATTTTCAGGCGATACTGATGAGCATCAAAGCAGGAGAGCAAAATTAAGGGAATTAAAAAAATATTGACAAAATAATTGCATTAAATTATATTAAAAACAGGCGTTGCAAAACACCTGTTTTTAGTTTGCGATCATTTGGACAGTACGAAAGAGAATTAAGGGAGCGAAGTGATATGAATGAAACATTTTTGGAACAGGAAAAAAGTGGATGGCAGCTTACCGCAAAAAGACAATGTATAAGCTGACACACATTACAACACCGATCATGCTTGTGTGTCTGGCAGTGTTCTTTGGACTGACGGTCTTTTTGTCGGAGGGAGCAAGTGTTGATGTGGCATATGGTGTTCTTACGGGAGTGGCATTTGGTGCGGTCATCATGGGGCTGGTGATTCTGGTTGTCAGAGCCGGATGCTCAGACAGCCGTATGGAAAAGGAAATCATGCGTGCAGTGGAAAAACTTGGCCTTGGTGACGCGGAGCAATACCAGTTGGCTTCGGAGATGTTATCCGCAAAGGGTGACAGTTCAAAGGAGCTGGCATTTGAGAGTATGGCTCCGAATTCCACAGAGTCAATACCGGTTTGCGTCACAGTGACAGAACATTTTGCATATATGAAGGGAGATGCACCTTTTGTAAACATCATCCGTCTGGCAGATGTCGATCGCATTGAGGCAACCGAGGAAAAACGTCAGGCAACCAAGAGAGGCGCAAAGGTCAAGGCAATCTATACGTTTCATGTATATGCAATCTGCTTTTTTAATAAAGCAGGCGAGGCGTTGGGCGGCTTTGGATTCTTTGATGAGAACCTCAGAGACCGGACGATGAAGATGCTTGGAAAGTAGAAAAACGAAAAGAATAACCGGCGGAATCTTTTGCACAATATGTGTATTGGATTCCGCTTTTTTATATTCTAAATTTTTTCTTAAAATGTAATGAAAAAAGGCAAATTTTTCCATGGATTGGTTATAATGTAATCTATAGACTGAATTATTCACTTGGTAGGTGAATAATTTATAGCATGCAAAATTTCGTGGAAACAGAGGTCAGTATGAAAAACAGCGAAGAGATAAAAGAAACTGTAAGACATATAGAGAGAATTCAGGCAAATCCGGCGCAGGGGCTCACCGCAGAGCAGGTGCAGAAACGGTTTGACGGAAATGCATATAACTACAAGGTGGAATCTTCCACGTTATCGGTATCGGAGATTGTGAGGTCGAATGTATTTACCTACTTTAACCTTGTATTTGCAGTGATTGCCGTACTTCTTGCAATTGTGGGTGCATGGTCGGACATGATGTTTCTTCCGATTATTGTTGCCAACACCTGTATCGGAATCGTTCAGGAGGTGCATTCCAAGCATGTGCTGGACAAGTTGTCCTTGCTGAACGCGCCGCAGAGTGTGGTGATACGAGACGGGCAAAAGAAGAAGATTCCGGCAGAAGAACTGGTGCTTGATGATGTGGTGGAATTCGGAGCCGGAAGCCAGATTCCTGCAGATGCAGTGATTCTGGAGGGAGAACTTCAGGTCAACGAGTCCCTGATTACCGGTGAAGCGGATGAAATCGAAAAGAAGGAAGGGGATTCTCTGCTTTCCGGCAGCTTTGTGGTATCCGGAACGGCTTTGGCAAGACTGGAAAAAGTCGGAAGGGATTCCTATATCTCCAAGCTTACGCTTCAGGCAACAAAGTCCAAAAAGGGTGAACAATCCGAGATGATACGTTCACTGAACTATTTGATTATGGTGATGGGAATTATCATCATCCCGATTGGAATCGCTCTTTTTGTACAGTCGTGTATCTATAATGAAGGAACACAGCATGACAGTATCACGGGAATGGTTGCAGCCATTATCGGTATGATTCCGGAGGGATTGTATCTGCTTTCCAGTGTTGCCATGGCGGTAAGTTCTGTGCGGCTGGCACAGAAAAAGGTCTTGATTCATGACATGAAGTGCATTGAAACCCTTGCAAGAGTCAATGTCCTGTGTGTGGATAAGACGGGAACCATTACCGAGCCGGGCATGCATGTGTATGACGTGGAAGTGCCGGAGGGAGAGGACAACGAGAAAATCTGCCGTATCATCGGTGATTTCGCGGCGGCGCAGGCAAAGGACAATGCCACTATGGAAGCGTTGAAGGAACGGTTCACAGACAGAAACGGCGTAGGTGCAAAGGAAGTATTTTCTTTTTCTTCTGCAACAAAGTATTCCGGTGCGGTCATGGCGGATGGAAAATCCTATGTACTGGGAGCACCGGAGTTTGTTTTGCGCGGACAGTTTGAGGAGTATCAGGAGCAGATATCCAGATACAGCAGTAAAGGGTATCGTGTGCTGGTTTTTGCGGAATATGAGGGAGAATTGCAAAGGGGGGCTCTCACGGAGCCGGTGAAGCTCTTGAGCTTTATTATGCTTGCCAATCCGATTCGAAAAGGTGCAAGAGAGACTTTTTCGTATTTTGCGGAGAATGAGGTTGATATCAAGGTGATTTCCGGAGATAATCCGCTGACTGTGTCCGTTATTGCGCAGGAAGCCGGTATCGCCGGGGCGGAGCGTTATGTGGATGCCTCAACCCTGAAGGAAAAAGCCGATTATTACCGGGCAGTGGAAGAGTATACGGTATTTGGACGAGTGACGCCGGAGCAGAAGCGGATGCTTGTGCAGGCAATCAAGGCTCATAAAAAGACCGTTGCCATGACGGGAGACGGTGTGAATGACGTATTGGCATTGAAGGATGCAGACTGTAGTGTTGCCATGGCGTCAGGAAGCGATGCGGCGTCTAATGTGGCACAGCTTGTGCTTCTGGATTCGGATTTTGCAAGGATGCCGTCTGTTGTGGCAGAGGGACGAAGGGTTGTCAATAATATAGAAAGAACCGCTTCTTTGTACATTGTTAAGAATATTTTTTCCATGCTCCTTGCGGTATTTTCCGTAATTCTGATGCTGGATTATCCGTTGGAGCCGTCACAGGTTTCTTTGATCAGTATGTTTACCATAGGAATTCCGTCCTTTATTCTGGCATTGGAGCCAAATAAGAATCCAATCCGCGGAAAGTTCCTGGTGAATGTTCTGGTGCGGGCACTTCCGGCGGGACTGACGGATTTCATTGTCGTGAGCGGTCTGGTGTTATTCTGTCGGGAATTTTCCATAGATCCGGATTGCCTGTCTACTTCATGCACCATTCTGGTTGCGATTGTAGGATTTATGATTTTATACCGGATTGCAAAACCGATGAATACCGGACATATTATTATGATGATCGGTGTAATTATCGGCTGGGTTTTCTGTATGCTTTTTATGAGCAATTTGTTTGGAATTACCGGAATATCCAAGCAGTGCGCTATGCTGATGCTGATTTTTGCGATTATCACGGAACCGGTGCTTCGCTATCTGAGCATGTTTGTGGAGAGGATATACGGATTCTTTTCGAGAAATTCCGCAAAAAACTAGCCGCTTTCCTTGTTGCATGACATGGGACAATCGTATATAATGGTGAATATCATGAGAACTTACGAGAGAAGCAGGTGAAGGACGTGCGTAAACGAATCAGGCAGATTGCCAGGGGAAAGTTCGAATACGACCGGCCGGCACTTTCGCTCCCCGAAGAGGAATTGTCCCTGACCGTGATTGAGGGGCAGGAATATACGGGCTTTTTTGAAGTCAGAAGTACGAATCATATTCCGGTTAAAGGCATTGTTTATTCCACGAATCCGCGGATGGAGTGCCTTACACCACAGTTCGAAGGCGAGGAGCTGAAAATTCGTTATCAGTTTTGCAGTGTCGGTCTTGTAGAAGGAGAAACACAAAAGGGTGAGTTTGTAATTGTCTGTAATCAGAGCATACACAGGCTTTCTTTTTGTGTGTCTGTTTCCAGACTGTACGCGGAGAGTTCACAGGGAACAATACACAGTCTGTATGATTTTACCTGTCTTGCAAAGAATAACTGGAATGAAGCTTATCAGCTTTTCTATCACAAAAGTTTTGCGAATATCATTAAGCCCAAAGAAGTCAAGGAGGCAATGATTTATCGCGGAATTAAAAGTGCCAAACCCTCCCAGCAGAATCTGGAAGAATTTCTGGTGGGAATCCGCAGAAAGAATAAGATTTCGTTTACGATTGATAAGACAGGCTGCAGACTGGATGAAGTGACAGAGACTGTGCAGCAATCGGTAGAGCTAAAAAAGAGTGAGTGGGGATATCTGGCGGTTACCATATCGGCAGATGCGGATTTTATCCGGCTTTCAGAGGAGAAAATCACAACGGAGGATTTCCTCGGAAGCAGTTATGTCTGCAAGTTTCTGGTTGATTACGAAAGGATGCATGAAGGAAACAATTACGGAAGGATTACGTTTTCTTCTGCTTATGAGACAAGATATTTTGAAGTGACGGCACATAAGGGTGCGGAGAAAAATGTCCGGAAAGAGTCGGAGCGTTTTCAGATTGAAGAGTGCAGGGTGGGACTGGTTGAACTGTATCAGGCATACCGGCTTAAGAAGATTGTAACGGGAGTCTGGGCAAATGAGACCATTGAGATACTGAATCATCTCCATGCAATGCTTCCGGAGGAACCGATGTATGTGCTGATGAAGGCACAGGCACTTGTGATCAACCGGCAAAGGCAGGAAGCAGAGTGGATTCTGGAGGAATTCAAAAGAGAGTGGACAAACCATCATTCGCCGGAATGGGGATATTATCTGTACATTATGACATTGATGGAACGGGAGCCTTCCTATGTGGATCGGATAACACGGGAGATTGAGCTGATTTTTCATGAGAATCCGGATTCAGAGCTTTTGTTCTGGGTATTGTCCTTTCTGGAGGAAGAGTACTATAACAACAGTGTACATAAGCTGGAAGCAATTGCTTACTGGGTGATGAACGGATGCGCTTCGCCGTATTTGTATCTGGAAGCATATTATCTGATCTGGCAGGATCCTTATCTTCTCACGAAGCTGGGACAGTTCGAGGTGAGGATTCTTCGCTGGGCGGTTCGAAAAAATGTCCTGACGAAAGAACTGGCAGCGCAGATATTTGAGATTATTGATATGAGCGAGGGCTTCCAGCCGGTTCATTTTGAACTTTTGGAGGCCGCTTACAAGGTGGAGCCGAACGAGGAAAAGGTCGGATTAATCTGCAGCTACCTGATCCGTTCCCAGAAATATGACGTAAAATATCATCACTGGTTTGAGAAGGGGATTGAATTGGAGCTTCGGATTACGAGTCTGTATGAAGCATATCTTCTTTCTCTGGATGAGAGGGCAATCGGACGGGTGCCGAAGATTATACAGATGTACTTTCAATATGAAAGTAATCTGCCGTACCGCAAGATGGCAATCTTATATAACAATATTATTGCATCCAAGAAAACCGAGCCGGAGGTGTATCATCAGTACCGCAGGACAATCGGAAGATTTGCCATGGAGCAACTGGAGCAGGGACACATGGATGATAATCTGGCGGTATTGTATGAAGATATGCTGGAGCTGGGACTGGTTAATGAGGAACTGGCGCATTGTCTGGCGGGAATTTTGTTTACACGCAAGCTGGTTTTGTTTGATAAAAGGATTGTACGGGCAATTATCTATCAGAGACAGATGGTAGAGCCTCAGATTGTTCCGATTCTTGAACAGTCGGCATATTTTCAGCTTTATTCCGATGAATATGTGATTTTGTTTGAGGATGAAAAGGGGCAGCGCTATGTGAGCAGTATTTCTTACCGGCTTGAAAACCTGATGGAACCGGAAGCGTTCCTGGAAAAGTGCATGGAGCTTGCTCCGGATGAGCTTTCTTACATTGTTGCGCATTTTTCCAAAAAGCCGAATTATCTGACTTATGAAAAGGAAGATGAGAAATTTTTCCCGGTGATTCTTTTTTCCGGGGAGCTGGACAGTTCCTATCAGGCAAATACGGCTCTTGAAGTGATTCGCTATTACCAGACCAGAGGAACCCAGCCTCTGGTGGAAGAGTATCTGGCGAAAGCCGATTTTGAGTTTATGCCACAGTCCGTGCGGCAGTATATGCTTGAAATGCTGGTGGATTATCATATGTATGAGAAGGCCTATGAACTGATTCAGAAATATGGGATGGATCAGGTGGGTTCGGCGGCGAAAGTCACGCTTGCGAGTCAGGCAATTGACAGACTGGGAGCAGAGGAAGAGGATGAATATCTTCTGCGATTGTGTGAAGTTGCCTTTGCGGATAAGAAGTACAATGACAAGATGCTTAAATATCTGGCGGATTTCTATACGGGACCGCCGGAGCGGATGCTCAGGCTTTGGAAAGCGGCAAGAGAGTTTCAGATCAATACCTTTGAATTGGAAGAGCGTATTCTGGTACAGATGCTCTATGCTGATATGAAGATGGCGGAGGCAGAGGAGCTTTTTGCCCATTATTATGAGGCGGGAGGCAGAGAACCGGTGGTACTTGCCTATATCACTTATTGTGCCCATGCTTATTTTGTCCGGGAGGAGTCGGTCAGTGAGGATGTGCTTTTCATCATTAAGGATCGCTATCTGCACAACATGGAGCTGAATGATGCGTGCAAACTGGCATTGTTAAAGAATCTGTCCGAACATGATGTGAGTGATGAGGATTATGCCATTGAGGATGCGCTTTTGGCGGAATATACCTGCCGGAATATGAATTTTGCCTTTTATAAAAAACTGGACAGGCGTCTGGTACAGAAATATCATTTGTATGATAAAATGTTTTTGGAGTACCGGACGGATCCGAGAAAGCATGTGGTTTTGCATTACAGCCGTGATGAGGATGGAGAGGACTTCATAAGGGAGGATATGCCGGATGTCTATGACGGCATTTTTGTGGAACAGTTTGTACTCTTTTTCGGGGAGACCATCCAGTATTACATCACGGAGGAATATGGAAATCAGGTAGATGTGACGGAGAGCAGCAGACTGACCAGCAATGACGTCTATTCGCAGAAGGACAAAAGCCGTTATAATCTGTTAAATGAGATGCTGATGTCCGGGACACTTTCGGATGAGAAATCCCTGTATCGCACCATGAAGCAGTATAAGGGTTTTGATGAGGTGACAAGGAAGGTATTTAAACTACTGTAAATAAGTATAGAAAGTAAAGAGCACAGATGATGAATCAGAATTCCTGCTATCTGGGCATAGATTTGAATGATTCTTATGCCATGGTAAGTTATTATCAATTGAATATGGATGAGCCGGAAACCGTTGGCACGATTGCGGGAAGCGAGAGATATCACATACCGACCATGCTTGCCAGAAGAAAAAACATCGGAATGTGGTATTACGGGGAAGAGGCCAAGAAGATGGCGAAGACCAGCGAGGTAATCTGCGTGGATTCCCTTTTGCGCCGTGCGGTTGCAGGGGAGATTATCAGCATCAACGGTGAGAGCTATGATGCCGTGGAGTTGTTGGCACTTTATCTGCGAAAGCTGATGGAACTGCCGCAGAAACTGGGAAATGCTTCGGAACTTGCCTGTGTGGTTCTGACGGTGGACAGGCTGACCAGAGAGAATATGGAGACATTCTGGAAGGTGGCAGCAAAGCTGGAGTTGTCCTCCGAGCGATTTATGGTTGTGGATCATAAGGAAAGCTTTTATTATTTTGCCTTAAGCCAGCAGGAACAGCTTTGGCTGCATGACGTGTTTCTGTTTACCTGTTACCGGAACACAATCTGCTCGTATGATTTAAGAAGAGATGTGCGGACAAGACCGCAGGTGGTGTCCATTCATGAGTCCACGGGACAGATGCTGCGGGAAGACCGGGATCAGAGCTTTCATGAGCTTCTTTCAAAAGCTTTTGAGAATCGCGTCATTTCCACCGTATATCTTGTAGGGGATGGCTTTGACGGAGAGTGGATGAAGACTTCTCTTGATTTTATGTGCCGCGGAAGGCGGGTGTTTCTCGGGAAAAATCTGTTTTCCAAAGGAGCCTGTTATGCAGCCATGGCACGGGAAAAGGGAGAAGCGTGGCCGTGTATTTATATGGGAGAGAATGAGATGAAATTTAATCTCAGTCTCAAGGTACGGGATCACGGGAAAGTCGCATTTTATAATCTGGTCAGTGCGGGAAAAAACTGGTTCGAGGCAGGTGGAGAGTGTGAGGTGGTGCTCTCCGGAAGTCCGGAGGTGGATTTCTGGAAGCAGCTTCCCAACAGCAGAGAGGCAAAGATAGAGACGCTGGAACTTACGGATCTGCCCTGCAGACCGGATCGGACAACGCGGCTTCGGATTACGGCGAAGCCCGTAGCTGATGATAAGATACAGATAGAGATTAAGGATCTTGGGTTTGGGGAATGTTTCAGAGGAACAGATAAGATCTGGAAGTATACGATGGTTATGTAGGTGACGGTATGGGTGAATTATTGATATGTCATGAACCAATTGCATCACTGCCTTTGTATATAGAGGGAATCGGGCAGAATATATACTCCATGGAGGAGCTGTGTTATTATATTATGGGAAATACCTATCTGATCGATTTGTCCTTCATGTCAGAGGAACTGTGTACATGGGTGGAAAAACAGATGGGGCTGTACAAGCTGGCAGAGACGTTGAGGGATATCATGCGCTCCCAGGGAAAGCTGTCCGATTTTGTGCTTGCCATTCTTGAATACAGCGGATACAACAGCATGCAGGAGATGCAGGAGATTATTTTTACCATTCGACAGATGGAGGAAAAGTCGGATTTTGAATGCAACAAGATTCGTGCGGATCTTTTGATGGAAAAGGAGAAATATCTGGGGGCAATCTACGAATATAAGCGGCTTCTGGATTCCGAGGATGTAAAGGAAGCGGATGAGACCTTGCTTGGAAACATCTGGCACAATCTCGGAACGGCATACGCGAGGCTTTTTCTGTTTGAAGAGGCAGCCGCATGCTATGATAAAGCATACCGGCATAATCAGAATGAGGAATCGTTGCGGGAATGCCTGATGTGTTACCGGTGTCTTCATGATGAAGGCGGATTTATGAAGAAGGCATTGGAAAATCATATGGATGATCTGGAAATGCAGGCGGTCAGGAATGAACTGTCCATCGCAAGCAGGAATGAGAAGATTGTTGAGTTTGAGGAAGAACTGGAGAGGCTTGCGCGGGAGAGTATGGGGCAGGATAAAGCGAAGGCAAAAGAAGCCGTCAACGAAATCATTAACGGCTGGAAGGAAGAATATCGAAAAATTTGCAGGGGATAAACTATGATCTTTTCAAAAATATTTGGGAAAAAAGGAAAAACGAATCCGGAAGAGTATGCGTCCTTACAGAGTGAGTATGCATCCCTTCAGACGGAGAATATTGTACAGGAACTGAACCTTTCGGATCAGGCGCAGACGAAGAACTATGTGGTGGATTTGTGTGAGCAGATGATTGATGCTTCAAGGGATCTGGAGGAAGCGAAGGACGAGTACGATCTGGTTACCAATTACCTTATGGATGTCCAGTTGATTGAAGATCTGGAAGGAGATACGAAGAAGGAGATTGTTGACTGTGCAACAGAGGTTGCGGAGCTGGAGAGCCGGCGTACGAATTTTCTTAAGATGGATAAGAAGCTGTCCGATACACAGTATGCACAGATGCAGGATGAAGAGGAGAATCTTCCGAGGACGATCTCGCGGCTGCAGGAAAATGAGAAGGATCTTGACGCAATCAAGAAGGATATGTCCTATCTGGAAG
>JAQXZD010000110.1 GCA_029227035.1 Lachnospiraceae bacterium | reverse complement strand
TGGCATAAATCTCCTTTGTAAAAATGGTTTCTGGACAATTCCATTATACCAAACGGAATGTATTTATGCCTTTTTTATTGGTTGAAATATTGAATTTTCAAGGTTCAGCACACCTTAGAGGTGTGGGAAGTTTGAGTTATTATACATAAAAACCAAGATGTATGCAATAATTTTTCGAAGCGAAAACACCCTCAAAAAATAGCGCCTCGCAGATATGAAACTTATGCATTCATCAGCTTCTCCAGCAGCTCATCCGCACTGTCCGCCGTAATTCCACCTTTCTCTTTACATCCGCGATAATCTGCATGGTAAGTTGCCTGTCCGTTATTCTTAAACTTTACTCCCAGCATAACATGATCCAAATCACCCTCGTAATCTCTTTCGACTCTTTTGATGTCATTAACAGCCTGATTAATCTTATGCAGCCAACCATATGCCGGATTCTTTTTATCCTTAAAGGCTTCCTTCAAATTATCTACAGATGCCAGATCATTCAGCATATCAATCGGTAACAGGACATTAAACTTGGAAGTATATTTCCACAGTTCGGAATTGTCATCTGAGAACTCTGGTGCATAATAGTTGAAACTGGTCTCATGCTGCCCCTCTACATAGAATTTCTCCAGCGTATCCAATACTGCATATCTTCCGGTTGTCGGATAAGACAGATTTCCAAGAGAATCAAAGCATCTTCGATAAAACCAGTCGCACTCAACTTCAACTATTGCACGTCTATGATAGACATACGCTTCTTCTGAAAAGAAATCAAGTTCAAATGCTTTCTGTTCAAGTTCCATAAACTTTGCATATGATTCAGGTTCATCTAGGCGCATCATTTCCAACAAATCCACACCCACATTTCCCCGATGACCCCGAGCTTCAGCTCTCAACCTAGATGTATCATTTTCAAACAACTCTCTGGCACTTGTTACTCCTGCCTTTTTCTGCTTTTTCTCACCGTTCTCCCAATTTGCTGCCTTCAATCTTCCTTCCCGGGATATGCTTACTATTGTATCTCTTGTACCATCTTCCTGTTCCTCTGCTCCCACAGAGATTTTAAGATTCAGGGTATTTTCTTCCTTACATACTGCCTGTATTCCCCTGTTTTCAGCTCTCGAAGAGACAGAATTAAAATTAATACTGTTGCCCATATGTATTCCCCCCATTCATACTCCCTAAAAAGCGTTACACATTCCTACTTTTATCCTATCCCTCTCTTCCCCATTTTTCAACATTTTTCCTGTGAACGGTCGTACAAATCGACGAACGGTCACATCTGCATCTCTACCTCAGCGATATAGTATCCCGGCTCAATCCGGTACTGATAATTTCCATGATATGCTTTTGCCGCTGCTTTTACGTTTCGAATCCCCATTCCGTGCATCCGTTTATTGTCTTTTCCCGTAACCGGATATCGGTTTCGAATATGTATCCGGTCGGTATCGGCAGTATTTTTTACCCGAATGCGCAAGAACTGTTTCCCCTGATCAATCGTAAATACAATCTCTTTATGCTGCGCTGTGCTCTGCTCCACTGCCTCCACGGCATTCTGCACCAGATTGGAAACAATAATGCAAAGAGCCTTCCCTGCACTTCCCATTTCAGGATTTACGCATCCCTTCACTTTTACTGTACAGGTCTGTGCAACCGGCATAAGGTAAGTATTCAATATCGTGTCAATCATATCATTTCCGACACAATACTGCTTTTTATTGATGAGAGTAATATCCCCCAGCAATTCCTGAATGTACTGTTCCGCCTCGGTGCACTGTCCTTTTTCGCAAAAATTCTGTATCTGGAGCAGATGCGCTGTAATATCATGGCGGAACTGACGTGTGTCCTGTTCCTTTTTCAACAGATTTTCATAATACTGCTTCTGCTGCTCATTCCACGTCTGATATTTCAGCTTCGTATTGTAATAACGGAACATAACAGAATCAAGGAGAAAGATGGTAAGTTCTCCCACTACAATCAGAATTATCCCCGTAATGTCTGCAAAAGTCAGGGCAAAATAAGAAATCAGTCCATTAAGTAAGAGCATGACTCCCGCAACGGGCAGCCACACCCAATCCGCCATCCGGAAAGCTTCTTTATCCGGCTTTCTTCCCAACAGGGCATCGTATATCCAGAATGCGGCTATGATGCTCAGCAGACTTACGATTGCATTTTCCTTCTTACCCATACCGTAAAACACCGTAAGTCTCCACTCTCCGAGACTGATACCAATCAGGCATATGAAAAAGATGAGCCCCCATATCCGATTTTTTTGAAAAAATGTCTGCAATCTCTTTTGCAAAATCGTGCAACCAAAAGAGAAATACTCTATCACAATCAGAAATAAAACTGCAAAATCCCTCAACACTCCCATATTTTACCCCCTGCCATGTTGGACATCAAATTCCAAAAAAGCCTGCAGGACATCCTTTCTCCTGCGTCTTGCCACCGGAATTATCTCTCCATTCTCAAGCATCAGCATATCCTTCTCCGCTCTACTGATACTCCCCAGATTAACCAGATAACTTTTGTGACATTCCACAAAAAGCCGGCTGTCCAATTCTCCCTTCCAGCTTTTCAAAGATCTGGTGCTGTCACAGACTGTCCCGCCTGCATGAATTTTTACATAGTCCCCACATGCCTGCAGGTAATCAATCTGATATTGGAAAAGCTTACTCTTCATCTTTCCAATCTTCACTTCTACCTGCGCATACCCAAGCAAAGTACCTCTCGCATCGTCCAAGGCCTCTTCCAGTTCCTCTGCATCAATTGGCTTTGTCACAAACCGATATGCCCCGATTTTAAAGGCATCTTTGAACCGCTCCCGCTTGGAAGTAAGCATGATAATCTTACACTGCTCCCCCTGCTCTCTCAGACGATATGCCGCTTCTATTCCGTCCATTTGTGGCATATCTATGTCCAAAAGCAGAATATGAAACTTTTCCCCGGTCTCCAGTAATTCCTCTGCGGAGAAAAAGGAACTGAGTATTGCTGTGCAGTTTCTTTTTCTCCGGTATTCTTTCAGTATTTCCAAGACTGTTTCGTGCACATGCTTCTCATCATCGCACAGAGCAATCCTGATTAACTCCTCCATCCATAGCATCCCCTTCCCCAAAAGCTATGCTTCCAGTCTACCCCTCTTTTCTTCTATTTTCAACAACTACTCTGTTTTTTGTTTCTGCAGACGCATTCCGTATTTACTCAAATCCACTTTTCCGTCAACAACCTCTACTCCATCCTCCTGCAAAAGCTTCGCCTGCGCACCTTTTCCGCCAAAGGCAAATTCGCCTGCAAGCTCTGCAATCTGCCCATAGGTGGCCACATGCCCTTTCGGAATTTTCTTTACGGCTTCATAAATTTTTTTGGTAGGACTGTCTGTTACCAGATCATAGCTTTCCGCTATCATCCTCTTAATCTCCTGCGTCGGTATGGAGCCGTCCAATATAATGGTATTCCAATGCATGGCACAACCCTCCTCTGTGTTTTCACAAGAACACTACGCTTTCTTTGCTTCCTTCAGTGCCGGCATTCTGAAAATCTGTATCACAAGCGGAATCACCATAATAAACCACACCAGTGGTTCTGCCAGAATAACTCCGGTATATCCAAGCCACGGCACAAGCGTTGCCGCAATGATGATTTTTCCAATCATCTCCAGCGAACTGGATACAAGCGGTGTCACATGGTCACCAAGTCCCTGCATGGCGTTGCGAAGCACACAGATCACCGCCGTGACATAGTAAAAGAGTGTATCGAATTTGAGATAATTGGTTGCATTTTTAATGACAACCGGGTTATCGCTTCCGGTCACCAGATGTACCAGCCATGGACCGATGGTATAGCTGGCGATAATGGCAAGCGTACACCATATGCATGTATATAGGATTGCAAGACGAATTCCCTGTTTTACTCGATCAATGCGACCTGCCCCCATGTTCTGCCCGCAATAAGTTGCCATTGTCTGCCCGAATACACTGAACATAATCATAAAAATCTCTGTGATTTTCCGGGCTGCCGTATGTGCCACAATAATCGCCTGCCCCAGTTTATTGATAGCGGTCTGCAAGGTCAGTGAACCAATGTTGACCAGTGAACTCATAAATCCCATGGAAAGCCCGGATTTCACCATGGTTTGCAGCATCTGCGGATTCAGATTCCGAAAATCTTCCCTGCCAAGTCTCAATAACCGGTATCTCTTCACCATATAAATCCAACAGATTACAAAAGCCAGAAGCTGTGCCAGCACCGTCGCAATCGCAGCCCCCTGCACTCCGGTTTTTAATACCATAACCAACAGAACATCCCCTGCAATATTAAACACTACCGAAATCAGAAGAATCACCAGCGGCGTGAGGGAATCCCCCAATGCGCGAAGTGCCGCCGCACACGCATCATAAAGAAAGGTGGCCAACAAGCCCGCAATAATGATAACAATGTAAGAACCTGCTTCCTGCACCAACGCATCCGGAACATTCAAAAAAGCAAGAAACTGCCGTAAAAATACCAGTCCTGCCACTGTCAGGGCTACAGAAATTCCCGTTCCCATCAGCAGAGAGCCCGCAAATGATTTTTTTACGCCCTCTTCATCCTTTGCTCCAAAGCACTGCGATGTTATAATGGCAAATCCATTGGAAAGTCCCATCAAAAATCCGATAATGAGATTGCTGAGTGTTGTCGTTGCTCCAACCGCTGCCAGCGCATCCTCACCCAGACAGGTACCCACAATTCTTGTATCCACAATGCTATAGGTAAGCTGCAACAAATTTCCCAAAAAGATGGGAATGGCAAATGATAAAATAAGTGATGACGGTTTCCCTTTTGTAAGATCTTTCATACTGCTTTTCCGATACTCCTTAAATTGTTTTCTCAGATAGAATACCATCTATCTGTTTTTCACACAAGCCATTTTACGGCAGTGTCAGAATGTAATCACTTCCGGATGCTGATTGACCGCTCCCAACCGCGTAACCAGCACATACACCTGCGGCTCCAGTTGATCCTGTGCAATCGTAAAAGGCTCCTCCCTCAACACTTCCGCGTAATTTCCTTCTCGCTCCAGCTTCTGTCTGCAACGTTCTGCCTCTGCAAGCCGCATGGCAAATTCCTCATCTTTCTTTGTTCCAAAAGAACGGTGCGGATAAACTGCTGTTTCTTTCTTAATGGTTTCCGTGAGAACCTTCACAAATCCCCAATGTGCACTGTGATGCAGAGTCTTCGCCACCAAACGGGTAACGATTTGTGACGGATGCCGCCGATAAAAACGAATCAGCCGAACCAAAGAACTGTCATGCGCTCTACCTGCAATTTCTTCCATGACATCCAGTCCTTTTCGAAAGGATTCTTCCGGCATCTCATGAGGCACCATATATTCTTCCGGTGCCGCACAGTACGAGCAGAAATTAAGCGCCGGTACATCTGCCAGATGAACCAGCCTTTTTTCTCCTTCCGTACAGTACGCTTCTCCCAGATATGTATACTTATCCCAAAGCACGGCAATCCTGAATTCCAGTTGCCGCAAATTTTCATACTTCGGCACCCAGAAATGCGCCGCATCACCATAATTATAAAGCTGCACTTCCAGCTCAAGCTCCCGGTAAAATAAGGTAATCACACTGTCTCCCTGACGGACTCCAAGAACATAACGTTCCCCATCCCGGTCATAAGTCATTTCCAGTCTTCCCTCATAATCTTCCTTATAAACTCCTGTCCAGATTGCGTCACGAAACAACAGAAAGCTCTCCACGGTATCGTTCATCTGGTACACCAGACGGATATCCTGTGGAATATTCGGTTTGTTTTTATCCGACAGCAGCAACTCAAACTCATTCTGGTTCAAAAGTTCCTGCAGCATTTGAAACGTGCTCAATTTATTTCTCCCTGTTCTGAATCAATATCTATAATTGAGGACAGCCCGCTCTTCCGGGCATGTCCTCTCCCTTTACATAGCGCGCATTAAACTCCATGTTAATCTCTCGCAGCTCTTTCTTTCCATCAATGTAATCCTGATACATCTCTGCAAGACCGGACATGCAGCCATCGCAGGTCGCTTCCATATTTCCGAGCGATTCTGCAACAATCTGCTCTCTTTCTTCTTTTGTTGTTTCACTGATTAAGTATCCCATGGGCTTTTTCTCTCCTATTACCACTTTGCTTTTCCGTTAAATGATCTCATATTGCAAAAGCTCATACTTCAACTTCGTTCCTTCCATAATTTCTTCCGGAAGCAACGCTCTTGCTACGAGCTTTAACTCATCCGATACGACATCTGTTCTTTTCAGATGGGCATAATCCCCATCAATTCTTACCACTTCATAAAACCATGTTTCCATTGTATTCTCCCTTATTTGTAACAGCTTTTATTATTTCCGGAATCTACAGTATTTTAAAATTAGCCTGAATTGTTCATGATAATTCAGGGTAATAATTCTTTATCAATTAATGCAATATCCGCCGGAAGCCATTCGACAGAGTCCATTGTTTCTTTTGTGAGCCACTACGCTACCGCCGCTTCTTTTAGTTTCAGATTTCCAACGCGGCATTTAACGCGGCATCAACAAATTAAATCCACACGTTAGAATTCTTGATTTTACGCAGTTTTCTGTATCCACTTCATTTTTAACGCGGCATTTAACGCGGCATCAACAAGTTAACCAACAAGTACACTTAGTACAAAATGTACTTTGCATATCGACCTGTATTAGACATTTTTATAAGGTCTTCCTTTTGCATTTTTTCTAATACTCTTCTTGCTTGCTGTGCACTAAATCCGCACAGTTCTTGAACTGTTGCTTTTGTAATTGAACCATGCATTTTAACATATTCTACTATCATTTCTTTTGCTCGT
>JAQXZD010000109.1 GCA_029227035.1 Lachnospiraceae bacterium | reverse complement strand
TACCGAAGCATCCTGTTACATCTCCATTGTCCTCTATGCCCAAGTAAACTGTTCCGCCCTTGCTGTTTGCAAATGCAATAAGCTCCGGAACAACAAGGTTGATTCTTTCCTTCATCGAATCAGCCTTTACCCAAGATTTGAATTCTACAGTTGTTGTTTCACCTTGAGCAATTATATCTTTTATTGATTGTTCATCCATCAAGATTCACCTCCTTCGATTTACATGAGTACCAATTGCTTATAATTTGGATCCATAAACTCTTCTTTATCATATTACGTTCCCTCAGAAGCCGGTCATAGCGTTCCAATTCTTTCTCGATAATAAACAAGCCAAGTCTTGTCACCTCTTTTGTGACTCCCTGCGCCATTTCTGCAAACTTTGTAAAGTCTTCCGTGTAATGGCTGAATAACTCTGTTAACTTTTACCTTAGTTTCTTTAATCTACCTTCCCCCAAATGTAATCCCCATTTGTTCGCATTACTTTTTCATTATTTCTTGCTTTAATAATGAAATATCCTGATGATTATTTTTAGGTTCTATTCTATCCAAAACTTTTTTTTCCACAGATTGCGACCAATAAATTTTCAATTTTTTCCTTGCTCTTGTTATGGCGGTATAAAAAATACTATGCGTTACTAATTCATCAATATCGTCTGTTATAATAATTTTAACAGAATCATACTCTAAACCCTGTGCCTTATGAATCGATACTGCATATGCTATTTGAAATGGCACTATACTTTTTGATGTATTATCATCATCTTCATCTGAACTTTTATTTTTATAAACCTCAAATCTGATTATGGAATTTCCATTATCTGATGCCCCTATAACTTGAAAATCAACATTTTCATTATCCAAATTCATCAATGGTCTTTCAATTTCTATATCAAATTGTATCCGTTCCGTTACTTTGCCAGCTTCCAAAAGTCTAAAATCAACAATCTTCCCTTTCATATTATTATGAATAATAGGAATTTGTTCCTTACTTTTTGTAAAAAATGAATCAGCTGCATCATTAAATAAAATAGGGTCTCCAACCTTATACCTTTGTATTCCTCTACTTATCTCTTTTCCCTTGTTGTTTTCTTGCATAAAGTGATTTATATTATTTATTCCATATAACCCACCATAACTTAAGCATAGAATAATCTCATTTTCTAATGCAGGCTCTAAAATAGAAGGGTCAAGGTTAGCCGAGTACCCACCTGCCTGCAATCGATCTAATATATCATCCTCCATTTTACGAACATTATCCCATAACGCCTGTAACTGCGCACTATTACTTCTATATGGTTTTACTAACTCACAGATTGATGTTACTGGTAGAAAACCACCTATTACGTCAAACCAATTTCCAAATTCTATTGCCTCTATTTGATAAGTGTCCCCAACTAAAACAAGCAATTTAAACTTAGCCAATTCTAGAAATTCTTTCATCTCCTTATTGCTAATCGTACTACACTCATCCATAAAGATAATATCATATTCTCTTTTTATATCGCCATTATATTTATTGTTAAACTTTGAAATGGTCATATATTCACAATCTGATGTTTTCGCAACTTTTCTCCTCAGATTATTAACAGCTGGATTTGTATGTGCCAAATATAATTTCGAATATTCTTTTAGGAAGTTGGAAATATAATTAATAAATGTTGTTTTTCCAGTTCCTGCAGCTCCATATATTACTGACACATGAGATTTATCAAACATTTTCTCCAATGCTTTCTTCTTCTCTTCTGATATTTTATATTCAGTGTTTTCAATCCAATGTTTTGCAGTATTTGAGTAATTATCCACGCCACTTCGAGCCAATCTTTGAATATTTTTTATTATAGTTATAGTATCATCTCTGTACTCTTCAATAAATATATATCCTTTATCTATAATTAGTTTTCGTGCTTGCTGTTTCCTCGTGTTTGGTAATTTTTGATTATATATTTTTCTTAATTTCTCTACATCCTCAAAATTTCCAAGAATATACTTTTCTCCCACCTTTTCCAGCTTAGTATACAATATTCCCCTCTGTTCAGTGTTATTTTTTATAAACCTTGCCATAAATTCATGTTCACGGTCCGTTGCATCCAATGCTATTAATAAATCAGACAAACTTGGAACATGTTTTCTCAATCCTGAACAAAATGGCATTGTATCAAACGGAAGGCATTCATTTGCTAAGTATAAATTTGAAATCCAATTATTTCCGCCCAGATATTCCCATCTTCCTGTATAATAATTTTTCTTGTAACTCTCATGATATTGTTCTTTAATAACTCGATTATTCATATGATGAAGCAAATACCTTAAAATATTACAACCTACTGCTTGACTTTTAATAAGTCCTCTACAATAATCTAACAAATCGAAGAAATGATACGCCTCTGTGTCAGGTACAATCTTATTACGTACTGCACTATATGCTTCATCCGAAAATACAACAACCTCTGCTAAACTTCTTCCAGTTTCTGTCAAATACCTAGTAAGATTACGTTCTTCCGCTCTTCCAACTGCTTTAGCCTGATTATTTATCAACTTGCTAAAATTCTTAAATTCACATGGTCGAATGCTTACTTCCCAATCCAAAATAATTCTTATTGGCATTTCTTTATCAAATATTTCTATAGAATCATCTTCTATCGCCAACTTCACAGCATAAAAATCAGTTATCTCTTTTTCAGTAAATGCAATTATCCTGTCTGTTTTACTTGCTTTATCATTAGCAGGAATAAATGCTACTTCATAATATATTTTATTATTACAGAAAAATGGTTTTATATTTTGTATGTAAAAACGATCATATCTAAACCCTGAAGTTGATTTCATTTTATATCCATCAACTTTTTGAGCTATTTTAAAATAATACTCATTTAAACTCTCATCTATTTCAATCGGGAACTGCTCCAAATTAACCAAAACATCAAAAGAATATTTTTCATGTAATAATGTTTTAATTCTAAGAAGATATTCGTAATATTTCAGCATTAAGCGTTCTGAATTTTCTTCCTCCAAAGTTCGATGCGACACTGAAACCTGCAAAAAATGATGAAATCGAGATAAGTGTCTCAGAGAATCTTGATTTTTTGCATATTTTACAGCCTGCTTAACATTATCCTGTGTATCTTCAATATCACTACCATTGGCATATATTTTTAACATTATATGTTCAACAAAATGTCTCAACTGTGGCAGTATATCCTGTGAAAGTTCGCCCCTTGTTAAATTATTCGTATTGCTTATATGTCTACATATAACTTTATCAATATCCAAAATTTGTTTGTCAATTTGTAAAATATTACACATAATCTCTCTTACCTCCTTCATCATATGCCGCTATAATCTTTATTGCCACCTAACCATTCTTTAACGCATTTATATGATGTCTACTCCCCATACCAAATATCCAACTTCTTGCCTTCCAGTGAGGCAGCATTTGACAACGAAGAAATATATCCATCGATTCCTGCCGGCTCATACCAGTTGGGCTTGAATTCATACCAATTTGCTTCTCTAGGATATTCAATTAGCACTTTACTTTTTTAATCTATTCAAATATCTACCTTTCCTAAAATAGAATTTCTATCTATTAGTTTCATTTTCTTATTTAACTAAAAGCTTGACAACATCATAAAATATATTATACTAATAATAAGTCAACTTACGATGGATAAGAGCTGGGTTCCCGAATGGGAGTAGGCACTAATGTGCTTAGAATCCTTTGCTCCTGGGGTTGACTATTTTTTTGCCATTTTTTTCATAACCTCCATAAAGTTTTTCACATAACTTTCTTGATTTTTTCAATTAATGTAATATCTGCCGGAAGCCACTCCACATCATCGATTGATTCTGCATCCATCCATCTGCTCGCCTCATGTTCTTTCAGCACCAAATCCCCTTTTACGATTTCGCACCAAAAACAATCCATAGAGAGATGAAATGTCGGGTAATCATACTCTATCGTATCAATCAGGTCTCCGACTAAAATTTCCGTATCAAGTTCTTCTATAATCTCGCGCTTTAGAGCTTCCTGCGGTGTTTCACCCGGTTCAATTTTTCCACCAGGGAATTCCCATCCGCCTTTAAATTCTCCGTAACCGCGCTGCGTCGCAAATATTTTATTGCCCGACTTTATCACCGCTGCAACAACCCGAACTGTTTTCATACTGCACTTTCCTCCCTTGTAATGTCACTTTGCAAATACCGCAGCAAATCATCCCGAACCGGGTGATGCATCCGAATGACAACCTTTGTAATTGGCTGTACCTTCCCCTTGTTATCCTCTTTCGTGGAATTTTTTGCTTCCACAATATCAAACTGCCCCATATAGTAGAAATTTGTCTCCGCATCGCTTTTCTTCACAAGAAGATGCTTCCGAGGCGCGGTTAGCACATCCATCATATATGCACTGTCTTTATCCATTCCAATTTTGGAATCCCATCTAAAAATCATATTATCTTCGAAGATGTCCGCATAATCCGGTTTACCATCTACATAATTTTTTTCGTCTTTGCTCTCTTCTTTATGATATGTAATAAAAAGAAAGACATCATCCTTAATCCGCTTCATTCCAAACATAATGGACGATAAATCCTTGCCACAATTCATTAACAAACTAACATCTCTTCTTGAGTATTTTTCGTATAATACAAAAGGACTTTCCTCTTCTTTTTCCTTTTCATATTTGTCGGAATATCGGGCAATTCCAACGGAAATAAGGTCATCTATCTGCCTGTAAAATTCTCCGTGGGAAAGTCTGTCGGCATAGCTTGCAATTCTTTTGAGCATTCTCCCTTCATCATAGGAAAGAATATCAATGTGCCGAAATTTCTGATACTCTTCATCTTTGCTGACAAAATGTCCCTGAAGAACCCGCACGGCCTCGTCAATTTGTGAGCAGGCAATCTCACGGCCGTATTTTACCTTGTAAGCTTTTGAAAATTCTGTAAGGTCTATCCTATCATTTTTCAGCAGGCTTCTTAAGATTTCCAGTTCATCTGGCCGCACTCCGCTCAATACAGTCTTAGACAGATATTCCAATGTAAGCATCTCCTGCTCACTAAATAAATTCGTATATTCCGCCTTTTCCATAGCTCCCAAAAAGGCATAATAAGTCTTATATTCTCTAATAATAACCAGCGGGTCAATCTCGCCATTCTCATAAAAATCCATCAAATATGGCACTCGTCCGAGTCTGTTCTTCAAAGAAATATAGCTTTCTTTAATAATCGACTTCATTCCCCGAATCTTATCAATAGATGCAAAAATCTTGTCCTTTGCAATCTCATCAAAATGCACTGTCGACGCTCCCGGAATCGTGCTGTTTCCACTGATGACATATTTCCGAATCGTGTCCGGATTGTAGGATCTGTCGCCGGAAAGTGCAATTGGAATCATGAAATTATTATTGTAATTGCCGATGAAGTCCAGAATTACCACAAATTCTTTTCCTTCCGCTTTTCGAAGTCCCCTTCCCAACTGCTGGATAAACACAATCGGGGATTCGGTAGGACGCAGCATAATTACCTGATTCACTTCAACAATATCCACTCCTTCATTCAGGATTTCAACGGAAAAAATATAATCTAAGGGCGTAATGCCATCCCTTGCATCTTCTTCATTCATAGCCAGCCGCTCAAATGCACTCTGACGTTCTTCTTCGGATGCCTCTCCATTCAATGCAATTGTTCGATAAAACTCTCCCGTTTCCGGATTAATCATATGGTTAAACTTATTGGACAATTCAATTGATTCATCTATGCGACTGCAAAAAACAAGACCCTTTACCTTATCTCCACTGTAACCATAATAATTCGCCTGTTCAATAATATGTCTTACTCGCTCATCCCCTGTAAGCATATTAAAGTCTCTCTCCGACATTTTCTTCGTATGAATCTGTTTATCGCTCAACAGTGAAACATCACTGATCCCAAAGTAATGAAACGGGCAAAGCATATTTTCTTCCATAGCCTGCTGCAATCGGATTTCGTAAGCGATCTGATAATTGAAAATCTCGTAAATATTTTTACCGGCTTCATTATCATCTCTTTTATCCGGCGTAGCTGTCATTCCCAGCCACAACTTCGGCTTAAAGTAATTCATAACCTTCTGGTAAGTATCTGCCGATGAATGATGAGCTTCATCCAGGATGATACAATCAAAAGTATCCGGATTATATTCCAATAAATGTGTATCCCTGTTCAACGTCTGAACGGTCGCGAAAACATAATCTTTATCATACTCATGATAGCCGGCACCAACCAATCCCATAGATACCGTTTTCCCGAAAACCTTCTCAAAGGATTTCTTTGTCTGTCTTGCAAGCTGCCCCCGGTGAACCAGAAATAACACTCGTTTAAATCCCAGTTCTCTCATGGCAAATGCAGAAGCATATGTTTTACCGGTACCAGTCGCAGAGATAAGAAGCGCTCTCTCTTCCCCAGCTTCTATTATTTTTCTCAAATTGGAAATAAATCCAACCTGCATACTGTTTGGCTGCAATCGATATTTCTCAATAGAAGTAACGTGATCCTGCTTCGCAATTTCCCGCTGTCTTTTTATGATTTTATATTTTTCTTTATAACTCTCATAAAAAGCATCGAACTCCAGCGCATATGGCGAATCCCACAGTGCCTCAAATTCCGCAACAATCTCTTTTGCAACTTCTCCTTGCTCAGTGGATACAATTTTGGTATTCCATTCACGATTTGTCGTAAGGGCCGATTTCGTCATATTTGAGCTGCCGACAATAATCCGGTAGATTTCTTCCTTCTTGAAAATATATCCCTTTGTATGGAAGCCTTCATCCGCCGCATCAACATCATACATTTTCAATGTAATATTGTGAAGCTCGTTCAGTTTTTCAAGTGCCTTTGGTTCGCTGAAATTCAGATAATTAGTCGTCAATATTTGTCCCGGAATATTTCTCTTCTCCAATTCCTTTAGTGTCTGAAGAAGCGGCTCAATTCCACCTAAAGTTATGAAGGCTACACTAATTTGAAACTGGTCACACGCCAAAAGCTCGTCCTCGATGGATGAAAGGACCTTCTTCCCCTCTTTGTAATTGTTAGACACAAACTGTGGCTTATATGCTAAATTTGAAGCAATATTACCATCGATATATGCAGTTTCAAAACCAAGTCTTAACTCATCAATTTCACTCATACTGTACTCCCATGTAAATGCAAAACTTTTGTATGCACTGGCTGTCCCATAATCTTTGCGTTCATTGCGAAAAGCTTGTCCCGCATCTCTTTATTGGTTACTGCGATGATAATCCTTTTTACTTCAGCCTTGTCTTCCTGTATGCCTCTTTGATGCAGTCCGCATCTATCATATTGCTTCCTTTTGCAGATGCTTCTATCGTTGCCTCATTCATAAGTGTTGCAATTGCGGAACAACTGAGTCCTCTCATGGATTCTGCCATTTTATCCGGCTGAACATCCGAATCAAAGGTAAAGCCTTTTGAATATAATTGCAGGAGTTCCTTGCGCGTCTCTGTATTCGGATTGGAAATCGTGTACTTTCGGTCAAATCTGCCTGGTCTGACAAGTGCCGGATCCAGAGACGCGTAGGAATTGGTAGCCGCAATAACCATAATGCCATCGCTGCTGTTAAAACCATCCATCTCATTTAACAGACTGATAATCATACGGTTATTTTCTTTGTCGATTCCCGCACCCGCATAATTTCTTGCCTCTCCTATGCCATCAAACTCATCAATAAATATGATACATGGTTTATGTTTTGCAGCCTTCTTAAACAGTGATTTCACCTTCGCCGGGCCAATCGACATAATTGCACTCTGAAAATCTGCCCCTCTGGTGGCAATAAAATTGACTCTGGCTTCCTGAGCCAGTGCTTTTGCAAACAATGTCTTTCCGTTTCCGGGAGGTCCCTCCAAAATAATTCCTTTGATCGGGCGGATTCCTTTCTGCTTATATTTATCAGGATTTTTCATCATATCAAGAATACCCAGCATGTCTTTCTTTTCTTTATCCATGCCTGCTATATCCGCAAAGGTTACATTGGTGTGTTTTATGATTTGAAAATTCTTTTTTTCTGATGACAGTACCTTATACAGTCCAAATGCCACGATGCCAATAAACAGCAGGTTAAAAATAATATCTGTAACATATGCTGCAGCTTCCTCTGCTGTATCCTCATCTGTCACTTTAATTCCTTTTGACATCAGATCCGCTTTAAACATGTCATAATCCGGATTGTCTGTATAATATAATGTATCTTTATTTTCTATATAAAAATTCACCGTCTCACCGGATATGGTAATTTCTGAAATCTCGCCATTCTCTACTTCCGATACAAATTCTGTATAAGGAACATACTCTCCTTTATCATCTGAGACAATAAGGAAAATCACAATTATAAAAAGGGCAACTACTGCTGCAATAATGATTCTTTTTTTACTCTTCATCGTTCTAAATTCCATCCTCATCCGGTTCTTTTGTTACAATACCCCGATGCTTCCCGCAATTCCTATATGTATAACTTCAAAGAACTAAATCCTCTTGGTTTTGCTTTCACATGAATGGGTTCCGTTCCGGTTACATCCAAATTGATTTCACAGCGTTCGGTCGGTTGCTTCCTGCACTTAGGATCGTCCCAACAATACCAGTCTACGCCAAGCATATTTACATTTTTTCTCACAATAAATGGTACGATTTTATGCTTTTGCTCATACACTATATATTTCACGTCATCACCGGCATAAAATCGATAGGTAATACCACTTGCAAAAGAAAAAGGACTTTCTGAAGTAAGAATCTCCAAAAAAATGAGTGCATTGTCCTCGTCTATATTTCCGCAATTCTTTCGGTAAACATTTTCCAACGCATTTTCCAGCTCGGCCTTGCTCATCCTGTCCGGCTTTTCACTCCATTGTTCTAATTCATTTTGAATATAATCTTCCAGTTCTCCCTTTCGCGTATGTGCCCGCTCCTTTGTCGGATCATACTCTTCTTCCGGAACAGTTGGAATACTCTGATACGTTCCGCAATACTCGCATACACACACTGTACTTCCTTCATGAATTTTTAAACTCGCCCCACATGCTTCACACCGATAGATTGCCATCGCTTATTTTACTCCGTTTCTTTCTCACAAATCCTCTTCCGTCAAAAACTCTCCGGTCATTGACGCACATTAAAGATTATACCACGACACAGATAAATCTGCCATGATAAAAAGAAGGCAACCTATGGCCGCCTTCTCTTTCACTCGCACGCAGAGCTATTTTACTTTAATTTTCATGGTAACCGTCTTGGTCTTTCCGTTCTTAAGAGTTACCTTAGCCTTTATTGTTGTTGTACCGGCTTTCTTTGCTGTAATCTTTCCATTCTTATCTACCTTTGCAACAGAACTCTTGGTAGAAGAATATTTAATCTTGGAAACATTTTCCATATTGAGCTTCTTGCTCAGGCTGATCTTTGTCACCTTACCCTCGGATACAGTCTTCGAAGAACTGGTCACCTTAACTGTCGCAAGAACCTCTTTCACAATCTTATCTGCATCTTTCCTGTTCGCCAGTTTATACGAGCTGTTTCCCTTAATTGTCAGTTCAACGCCGCCCTTATTGGACACCTTATAGTCCTTATTGTTGACCAGAATGTATGCATCTTTCTTCTTGTCATACTTGAAGATTTTCAGTTTATCTCCGGCCTTCAGATCACTTGCATTCACAGTAACCGTGTACAAAGTCTTGCCGGAAGTATCCACCACTGTCTGGGTAATCTCAACATCCTTAGTCCCTGCTGCCTCCGTAATCTGTGCAACAACGGCAGATGAAATTGTTCCCCTGGTTCCTTTAACCGTTTTTGTGCCTGTCTTAGTCACCTCAGCCTCTGCGGAAACAATCTTATTATCAGCATTCTTTTTAACCGTAACGGTTACAGATGTGCCCTTAGCTGCATTCGCAATCACACTTGTTTCAACAACAGATGTCACTTTACCGGAGCTGTCTTTGGTAGTCGTTGTTGTGACTTTCACCGTGTTACCGGCTGCGTTCTTCTCTGTTGTATTTGCAACTGTATTGGAAGAACCATCCGGCTTCGTTACTGTCGAGACGGATGTGTCTCCGGAAGAAGCAGTGCCTCCGCCTCCATTATTCGTTCCCGTTGCACCAATCGCATTATCTGTGATAATCAAACCATTTTGGTCCTTACTTGCAAGCTGTGCCGCTGTGATATTTACCGCCTTGATTTCATCCAAATAAATCGTAGAAGTAACATTGGTATTATTCTCTACGGAATTGCACCATACCGCAAACTTCTGGATATTCGCCGTATTCAGAGTCCCATTCTGCTTTCCTTTAAAGGATGCGAATGGGATCGTCACATACTGAGCCTTATCACTATTGGATGTAAAATCACTCAGATACACCTCAAATTCCTCGCCGGAATCATCGGTCAGCTGGACAACCATCTTCTTATTCACCTTATCCGGTTTTACCCACATTTGGATCGCATTGTACCCGGAGAAATCATTGTTGGTCAACGTTCCCTTAATCTGTCCTGTCCATACCTCAGAAGTTGTATTCTTCAGTGTGTAGGTAAATGCGCCACCATAATTTCCACCGGAAGTATTTTCTTTACTCAATGCAAAGCTTGAAGAACATCCTGCTGCAGAATTCTGACTGAAAGTACCTGCAAGATAATTATCATCACCATAGTAAAGCTCAAAGTTTTCTATTACATCTTTTGGAAGTACATCTTTCTCTTTGCCAAAGCTTATAAAGTTCAAAGTCGAAAGAGTCTTACCATCTGCCACAAGAATGATTGTTCCTGTATCTGTCTTTCCCAGTTTTGTCAGATTCGCTGCGCTAACTTCTGCCGTATACTCATTACCGGTTCCCTTAACCGCATCAAGCGTTACTTTTGTCTCTCCATTCTGTAATACAAAGGAAACTTTGTCTGCATTCTTAACATTTGCCTTTAATACAGTCGGCTTCTTAATCACTTCCTTAGAAATAATGCTTGTAATATATCCCGTTGGTTCTGCATCTGTATTGGTATTTGCTACCGTTGTCGTATCTGCCTTTCCATAGAAGTTGGTTCCATCTGCAAAGACAGACGAATCCTCATTGTAGAAATCAATAAACTCATTGATTAATTCCTGTCCCTTCGTATCATTATACTTATAAGGGATATAGAAATTCGTATCTGAGAAGTTTGCCCACAATAACAGATAAGACATACCTGTCTCTTTTGCTACTTCATTTACCTGCTTATACCAGTTCTGTCCCTTAATCGGGTTGTTCTTAACCAGAATACCTTCCTGATCCGAACCATCTGCCTTCATTACACGGACACCGGCCTCCCCAATCGCAGCCACCTTACCATGTGCATCCGCAATTTTTTTCAGACTATTACAAGAGTTCTTCAGATTCTTAACGTATTCATCAGAATATGCTGCATCTGCACTGCTGTAATCATCATAATAGTCAAATGCCAATACATCTACATATTCATCACCCGGATAACGATCAAGGTAATCTCCTTCTATCGGTCCGCCCGGAGAATATACATAAATGAAGTTATCAACACCCTGCTCATTCAGATAGTCTTCCATGTAACGGAACAGTGCCTTATAAGTCTCATTATCCGTTGCAGCCGATCCCCACCAGAACCAGCCGCCGTCACACTCATGGAACGGACGGAACAATACCGGAATCAGATTTCCATCCTCATCCTTCAATCCATTTGCATATTTTGCGATAATATCCAGGTATGCCTTAAACTGCGCATTGTACTTACCGCCCGGCAACACTTCTTTTGCGCAGTTGTTTGACAAATCCTTAGACTCTGCAAAATCACATTCTGAGAAATCATAGGCAACATTTCCATTAGCATCTGTAACCGTTTTAATCTTACTGTTACTCATGTTCGGCATATGCGTGGACAGGCTGACAATTCCACCCTGTGCAGCAACATCTTTACCAATCTCGATTGCCTTTGCAATTGCGTCCTCTGTATTGTCCAAACCAAGCTCTGTTCCGGTCAGTGCAAGGGAATCGATTCCTACCAGACCACTGATACTTCCTGTGATATCCTTACAGTCAGAACCATCCTTAGCGTTCGGATTAACGCTCTTATGCGTATCATTCTGATGTCCGAACAACACCTGATTCTTCGCATCCAGATTCTGAAGGTAAGAATAAAGTGCACGTGTCTCCGCTGTCGCACCTGTATCTGCAAGTGATACGGCGGTTGGCATACCATTGATGTTTGCCTGTGTTTTCGCAGACGGTGTGGCAGTAATCTCTACAAAATCTCCTGCCGCATCATACTGGGATAACTTTACATTATCAATGTATATATCTCCCTTGAAGGCAGTGCTGACACCGACGGTACCGATGGTAAGTTCATCCAACACTGCACTATTCGGAGAGAATTTAATCATAACTGTAGACTTTTTGGTTCCATCAGCTAATGTAACCGTATCTGAAAGAGTTCCCTCTTTGTTAATGATTTCTGTCCCACTTGCTGATTCTTTTGCAAAAACCTTTGTCTTAAATCCATCAAACTCTGCCGGATAAATAATGTCGTAAGACAATACATTGTACGCAGACACGTCATATCCGGTTTCAAAATGCCTGTTAACCTTCGCCTCACTCCAGGTATATCCTTCACAACCGGTGTAATCCAGATTCAGCTTTAATGCCTTGCTTCCGTCTACGCTTGCTACAACCGGTGTAATTTTCTTGTCATACTGCCATCCATCCTCATGCTTCCAACCGGTAGATTCTGTTCCTGCCCCTACTGTATAACTTTCAAAAGTATCAATATCGGTCGGCGCCTTCTCTGGAAGCGGATCATCGTTGGAAACCAGATTGCTGATTGTCACATCAGAAATTGTAAGAGTTCCCTTAGCACCAAGTCCAACTGCACGAATGATAACTTCATGTAAATCACCACCGCCTGTACCGGAATATTTGTCTTCAAATGGTGCCGAATAAGTACCATCTCCATTAGCGGTAAAGGAAGTCTGGTTCAGACAAGGATAACTTCCACCCTGCGTCCATGTCCAAGCATCACCGATTTTCACAACGGTCTGCAACTTAATATAACTGCCTTCTGCCGCCAAAGAATCATAGGTTGCCTGATCAATCGTAACCTTACCACGGTAAACAGCATTATCCGTAATTTTGCTTCCGTTAACTCCCGTTGCCAGAGTAACTGCCGGCATGGAATCTCCCCAGTCTTCCTCTTTCAGAGCCGAGAAATCAAAAGGCAGATTCTTTGTTTCCGCGCATGTATAAGCCAGTGATTCTGTTGTCTGCGCTACCTGAACCGCTGTCAGCTTTGTATTTGCAAAAGATACGGTTCCCTTAAATCCACTTCCTACAATTTCGACATAAACACCTTTTAATTCATCCGCATCTTTATCACGGAACTTAATTGTAACGTTTGCCTTGTAGGAATCTCCATCCTTTGTGAATTTGGATGCATCCAGATACGGAATATCCTGACTGTCCGTCCATGTCCAGTCTGCTCCAAGTTTTACAACACCCTGTACTTTCAGAAAGTTTCCTTCTGTCTGTAAACTCTGGTATCCGGTCTCATCAATAATTACATCTGCCGTCATATCAAAGTTAGATACACTCTGGATATCCGTTACAGACTCTGTAATCTTTGCCTCAGGTTTATTATTCCAATCCTCCGTCTGTAAATCCAGTGGTCCTACAGATACTGTTTCTGTCTGTGCATAAAATGCACCACTGGTCTCCGCCGCATACACAATCTCCTGCTGCAAAAATGTGCAGCCCTGCGGTGTCAGTGATGTCATCATTGCTACCGCCAGCGTAATGGCTAAAATCCTCTTTCCTAACCTTCTCATTTCACCGTATCCTTTCTTAAATCAATGGACAACAATTTAGTTGACTAGATTATATACGGTGTGTTAATTTAAGTCAATCACGGGCTAATTTCAGTCATTATTTTCGGCAAATATTACTTAATTATCTACTTTTTTAAGTTGGCATTCCGATTTTTTTTATTCAAAATGCTCAATGTCCAAAAGTACTATTCTTCATTCTGATTTATTTTCCACAATTCGAAAGCTCCTCCCACGCATCATAAAGCATCTGTTCTGTAATCGCATATGGATAATGCTTCACATCCGACATCAATGGTACTCTCGTAATGGTTTCCTTGAACTCCTCCTCGGAAATATCAATTTGCTCAATGGAAACCGGAAGTCCGATACTGCGGTTAAAGTCATAAATCTTTTTAAATTCTTCCTTTTGTCCGTCACACAAAAGTGCAAACAGCACACCGAAACCGACCACTTCGCCATGGAAATGCTTTTCTTCGATTACCGGATATTTGGTCAGTGCATAAAAGATGGCATGAGCAAGTCCACTGTTATAATCCGGAGTAAAATCCCTGGTTAAGAAAATGGACGCAATACCGGTGGTCACAATAATGGATAACACAAGCTGTTCCAGTTCATAGGATGCAATCTGCTTTTTGTGATCTTCCAGACCTTTTTTGCCGTATTTTAAAATCGGATCCTTGCACATCTGACTGATATTTACGCCAAGAGCGGTATAATGCTCCAATGTCTCTCCCCGTGATGAAATGGTTGCCTCATAATATTTGGCATAGGTATCACCGATTCCCGCCCACATATACTGCACCGGAGCATGGGCAATGATATCCGTATCAATAAAGGCATGCATCACTGGGCGCACGAAAAAGTGCGGCTTCAAAAAAGTTCCGTCCTCATTATACATAATGGAAACAGAGGTTGTGGCTGCGCAATTGGATGCGATGGTCGGAAAAGAAAAAATCGGCTTATCATCATCAATGCACAGACATTTGCAGGTATCCACAGCCTTTCCGCCACCCACTGCAAATACCATATCGGCTTCCTTATAAAGCTCCATCTTTCGCAGACGCTCCACGGTGGCATAAGTACAGTCATGTCCGTAAATTTCCACACCGATGATTTCCAGCTTGGAACCTTCTATCGCTTTTCGGATTTTGCCTTCTGCCGCCTGCAGTGCCTTTTGCCCGCCAATCATCAGCACCTTTTTTCCATAGTCACGGCATACACTTACAATTTTTGAATAACTTTTATCTCCGATGGAATAACTCGGCAGATGCATTTCATAATTTTCCAGTCTCATCTATCTTTCCTCCGTTTTTACTTCTTTTCCTTTGTGTCAAATCTTGTGACAATCATATGTATGATATACGGAATCAGAATGACCGGTATCTCAAGATATGCCAGAAAACTGTAGGCCTTCTGCACCAGTGTAAGAAGTCCGAACTGGGCAATACCAAAATCAATCAGGCAGCATACCAGTGCAATAATAACCGTCTTCTTTCCCGGCTTTCCGCTCTCCTCTTCGCTCTTTCGCTCTTCCTCCGTGGTAATGCGGACGCTGACTCTCTTCACCATGGCTGCAACCATATTTACCGCGGTGGACACCGCCCCTAAAATAATCAGTATCGAAACAAGCGGTACCATAAAGGACGCGCCGACACCTTTTTGTACCATGAACAGAGTCGGCACACTCTGATTGGCAATGTCCGGATCGTTACTGATTGTCAGCAGTCCCAACGCCACAACCACCATCATCAGCGCATTGATGACAAATCCAACTCCCATACTTTTCTTTGCTTCCTTCGGCTCGCCAAAGGTTTCCGCATGCTGAACAAAGACTGCAATATTAATCAACTGGAACGTTCCGTAAAGAAATGCTGAATACAACGCACTTCCAAAAGAAATATTTCCGGCTGACATGCCTGCCACGGAAGCAGAGATCCGGTCTGCACCCACGATAATATTTGGAATATACACAATCAGCAATCCTGCAATGATAACAATGGACAAAACAGAAGCCACTTTACGAACCAGCCTGGAACCGAAAATTGCCACAACAAATATAAATAAGCCGATAATCACCGTACATACCGGATACGGCAGCCCCGTCACCTCTTTCAGCGTTGCTCCTCCGGTCGCAAAAGCTACTGCCGGTGCAAGGCACATCGTTACCAGATAAATCACTTCAAACAAGTTGGAAAAAACAGGGGCAAATTTTCCATAGAATGCATTGTTATAGGAGCGATAATCGTAGACCTCATGCTTTTTTGCAAAATGCAAAGCATATCCAAAAAACAGTGCGTCATATGCCATCGCCAAAACAGGCAAAATCAGGCAGAAACCGCCATATTTTCCAAAATAACTGTACAACTGGGCGCCTGATGCAAAGCCGCCTCCAAAATGCGTGGTAAACCATATAAATGCAACACTCATGATTGCCGATATGGCAAGTTTATTCTTTTGTTTTTTCATCACACTATCCTCCTCAAAATCAATCAATTTTCCGTATGCCTGCACGCCGGATACCCGGAGCAGCCCCAGAATGGTCCAAATCTACCGTTTCGCTTCTGCATCGGCTGTCCGCAGACCGGGCAGATGCGTATTTTTTCTGCTCTCCCGGAACTTCCGTCCATCTCATGGGCAAGCTGTTCAAATACCTGCTGATTCATTCTGCAGTCTGTCAGCGCCCTGTGGGCTCCGGCGGTTGAAATTCCATAATATTCTGCCAGATCCCCGAGTCTTCTGTGCTTCCATTCCGGAAAACAGATTTTTGCAAGCTTTAAGGTATCTGCATAATCATTCGTCAATGTCTGGCCAAAATATTTTTCACAGTCCCTGTAGAGAAACTTCATATCAAAAGCACAGATATTATGGCCAACCAGTACATCGTCTCCAATAAACGTAAGGAAACGAGGCAACACCTCCTCAAAAGAAGGCTCACCGGCTACCATATCATCCGATATATGATTCACCATGCTGGCTGCATACGGAATCGGCCGTCCCGGATTCACCAGCTCACTAAATTCTTCTGTTATTTTCCCACCTCTGACTTTCACTGCCGATATTTCGATTACCTCGTCATAATTGCACGACGTGCCTGTTGTCTCCAAGTCAAACAGCACATAATCCGGAACATACCGGTTCAGCAAATTTCCTTTTGTATTTCCTAGCATTCTTTTATCCTTAACTTATTTTTTGTTTACGCTAAAGCAACACCTATATATTACCCCTATGGGCTTATTTATTCAATGAAAACAATTTTTTCTGTTTTCTATCCGTGTTATAATGAATGTATCTTTCCAAAGATACAAACCATAACAACATACAAATATACGGAGGTTATGATATGAATACAATCTTTGAATCTGCAAACGAACTGAAACAGGAGCTGATCGACATCCGAAGAACCATCCACCGGTGTCCGGAAGTCGGTCCGGTTCTCCCTAAGACGAAAGAATTTGTTTTAAAAAAATTAAGGGAATATGGCTATGAGCCGCAGGAAATCTGCGAAAGCGGAATTATTGCCACAATCGAAGGAGAAAAACCGGGAAAAACATTTCTGTTTCGCGCGGATATGGATGCCCTTGCAATCAAAGAGGAAGCACCTGTTCCGTTTGCCTCCGCAAACGGTTCCATGCATGCCTGCGGCCACGACATGCACACTGCCATGCTTCTTGGAGCCGCCCGACTGTTAAAGCAGTATCAAAAGGATATCGCCGGCACAATCAAACTGGTTTTTCAGCCGGATGAAGAAGGCTTCACCGGAGCGAAAGCCATGCTGAAAGCAGGCGTTCTTCAGAATCCTTCCGTGGATGCCGCCATGGCTCTGCATGTAAATTCCGGCACCCCATCCGGCGTGGTTCTCTGCGGTCTTGGCACCTGCATGGCCGGTTGCACCTTGTTCCGCATCCGTGTAAAAGGCAAAGGCTGCCACGGTGCCATGCCGGAAAACGGCGTTGATCCGATTAACATCGCTGCCCACGTCTATCTCTCCCTACAGGAAATTATCGCAAGGGAGATTGCCCCGATGCAACCTGCAGTCGTAACCATCGGCAAATTTTCCGGCGGACAGGCTCCAAATATTATTCCGGAAGAAGTTGTTCTTGAGGGGACTATCCGCACATTCGACCGGGAACTTTCTGCACAGATTTACGAAAGAATTGAAAAGATATCCACACAGACAGCATCCTTATTCCGTGGAGAAGCCACCGTTACCGAAATTTCTTCTGCTCCGCCTCTCCACAATGACGAGGAAATGACCAAAAACATTGCCGGATACCTTAAAGAAGCCTACGAGCCGGACAAAATTGTTGTCTTTGAACAGGGCGGAATGGGTTCCGAAGATTTTGCTTCTTACACCTATGAAATTCCATGCAGCTATCTGCTCATCGGCGCAGGAACCGCACAGGAAAATGAGTTATACGGAAAACCTATGCACAATGATCATGTGGTCTTTAATGAAGATATTCTGCCTATCGGAAGCGCGCTGCTTGTAACCGGCGCACTCCGTTGGCTAAACGAGCATTAAAAAATGCCCGTTTTTTGTAAAACTTCTTTCACTTCATGTACCGGTATGATAGTGAGTTGTTCCTTTACCTCTTCTGCCACATCTTCCAGATCATCCACATTTTCTCTGGGAATAAATACGGTCTTAATCCCGGCACGCACGGCAGCCAGCAGTTTTTCCGGCAACCCGCCTATCGGCATAACAAATCCGCGCAAAGATACTTCGCCTGTCATTGCTACTTCCGGATCTACTGCTTTTCCGGTAATCAGAGAAGCCAGTGCCGTTGTGAGTGTGATGCCCGCAGACGGTCCATCCTTCGGCACTGCTCCGGCCGGCACATGAATATGCAATTCTTTCTTTTCGAATGCATCTGCTTTATCCGGCAGGATATTTTTTACAATTGTCTGTGCAATCACTGCGGATTCCTTCATCACATCACCGAGCTGTCCCGTAAGAACCGTTTTTTCTTCTCCCGGTACCAGCATGGTCTCAATAAACAGGATATCGCCGCCTGCCTGTGTCCACGCAAGTCCTGTAACCACTCCCGGCTGTTTTTTCTCCAATATGCGGTCATGCAGAACCGGTCTTGTATCCAAAAATTTTTTCAAGCGCTTTGGGCTTATGGTAATCGATTTCTGTTCTCCTTTGACCAGCTTTACCGCCGCTGTTCTGCATAAGGTATCAATCTGCTTTTTCAGTCCTCTTACGCCGGCTTCCATGGTATATTCGGCAATCAGGGTATGGCACGCACTGTCCGTAATCTTCAGATTTCCGGATTTAATTCCCATTTGCTTCATGGATTTCGGAATCAGATGTTTTTTCGCAATCTGCACTTTTTCCGTTTCCGTATATCCCTGAAAATTGATGACTTCCATTCGGTTCAAAAGCGGTTCCGGAATGGTATCCGTAGAGTTTGCCGTACAGATAAACAAGACATCAGACAGGTCATACGGGACATTCATGTAATGGTCTGTAAAAGTGGTATTCTGCTCCGGATCCAGAACCTCCAGCAGTGCACTGGACGGATCTCCATTATAATCTTTTACCAGCTTGTCCACTTCGTCCAACACGACTACCGGATTGGATGCTCCACTGCGTTTGATACCTTCCATAATCCTGCCCGGCATGGCTCCTATGTATGTCCGTCTGTGTCCCCGGATTTCCGCCTCATCCCGTATACCGCCCAGACTGATTCTGACATACTTTCTTCCGCATGCCTTTGCAATGCTCTGACCGATGCTGGTTTTTCCGGTTCCCGGAGGTCCCACAAACAGCAAAATGGAACCGGACTGTTTTTGATTCAGTTCCATAACCGCCAACTGCTGGATAATGCGCTTTTTCACTTTCTTCAGCCCAAAATGATCGGCATCCAGAATCTCTGCCGCTTTTGTCAGATCCACAGGTGTGTACGGCTCTTTTTTCCACGAAAGGCTTGTCACAAAATCCAAATAGTCATAGAGCATGCCGTATTCATGTCCGTTCTCGCCTTCCTGCTTCATTCTGCCCAGCACTTTTTTTGCTTCTTTTTCAGCAGTTTCGTTCATACCGGCTTTCTCTATCTTCATTTCGAATTTCCGGATATCCGTTACATTTTCCGGATGCATCTCATCCAGCTTGTTCTGCAGGATTTCAATCTGTTTTTTTATGGCTGCTTCCCGGTAAATCTGTTCGTTCTCTTCCTGCTGCTTTTCCTGTGCTTCCGTACTTACCATAAACATTTCAAGATAAGTCCTGATGGCCTGTTCCATCCGCTCAAAACGAACCGAACGGCTGTCAGCTTCCAGCATTGCATACTTTTCTTCATTGGAAATATCCAGATAGCCGGACAATGCAGAAACCATCTCATCAATTTTCTTCCAGTTGGCGATGTAATTGCGTGCCACAATTGCCCACTGAAATCTTCCGACAGCCTGGAACATTTCCTGCTTGATTGCAGAATAACGCTTCTGCTCTTCCTGTTCATCCAGGTCTTCTATATCCGCCTTAAGCGTATATTTCACCTGAATTGTCCCATCATCCGCATTTTCTTTTTCCAGTTCTACTCTTGCTGATGTGGTGACCGCAACAGTACCTTCCTCACTGATACCTGTAATTTTTCCAAGAACTCCAACCGGATAAAAATCCAGATTTTCTATCTCCTCCTGCTTCTTTTCTTCCTTCAGAATCAAAAAGAGGACTTCTTCGTCTTTCTTCGCCTCTGTCTTTGCCAGATCCTTAAAATAATCTTTTTCAAAATAGTAAGTCACTCCGGCAAGCATAACCAGATTGTAACAAGGAATATATATCATTACTTCTCCTCCCGTCAGGTTCGTTCTTCCATCACGCTCATATATGCCGGACGGATAATTTTATTGGTACATATCAGTTCTTCAACCCGATGTGCACTCCAGCCCACAATCCGCGCAATCGCAAAAATTGCAGTATAAAGCTCCTGCGGAATCCCGAGCATTTCATATACAAAACCGCTGTAAAAATCAATATTCGGGCTCACTCCGTTATATATATTTCTCTTTTCCGCAATCAGCTTCGGCGCAATTTCTTCTATGTTCTGATACAACTGCATGTCTTTTTGCCGGTTCTTCTCTTCCGCCAGTTTTTCCACATAGGTCTTAAATACCCGCTCTCTTGGATCCGACAACGTATAAATGGCATGTCCCATACCATAGATGAGCCCTTTCCCGTCAAAGGCTTCCTTGTTCAATATCTTGGACAGATACGCCGCTATCTCGTCCTTATCATTGTAATCACTGATATGATTTCGGATATCCTCCATCATTTCCATGACCTTGATATTGGCTCCGCCATGTTTTGGTCCCTTTAAGGAAGACATTGCCGCTGCAATCGTTGAATAGGTATCGGAACCGGATGAAGTCACTACCCTCGTTGTGAATGTGGAATTATTACCGCCGCCATGCTCCATATGAAGGATTAGTGCCGTATCAAGAACCTTTGCCTCAACTCTTGAATACTTCTGATCCGGGCGAAGCATCATAAGAAGATTTTCTGCCGTGGAAAGTTCCGGATCCGGATGGTGGATAAACATACTTTCCTGCTTCTCATAATAATTGTAGGCATTGTATCCGTATACTGCCAGGAGCGGAAACTCACTTATGAGCTGCATGCTCTGTCTGAGTACATTCGGAATGCTTGTATCCTTTGCATTCGCATCATAAGACGCAAGAGTCAGGATACTTCTTGTCATGGAATTCATGATATCCTCAGATGGTGCCTTCATAATTACATCTCTGGTAAAATTGGTAGGCAATGTCCTGCATTCGCCCAACAGTCTGCTAAACTCTGCCTGTTCTTTTTCATCTGGGAGCTCTCCAAGCAGCAACAGATATGCTATTTTTTCAAAGCCTAATTCCGTCTCTCCCAACGATTGAATCAGTTCCTCTACCTGATACCCGCGATACCAGAGCTTTCCATCTGCCGGAATCTTCTGCCCGTTTGAAATCGTGGATGATGTAATTTTCGATATGTTTGTAAGTCCGGTAAGAACACCGTTTCCGTTTTCATCACGCAGTCCCAGATTCACACCGTATTCATCATATAACCGTGGCGCGATACTGTCATTTTTCAAACAGATTTTCTGCGCTTTCCCGGTATATTTATTCATCTTCTCCTGCAGCATCATCCATCACCCCCATTCCTTCCAGTTCACTGTGCATAACCGTCTCCAACTGTTTCATCAGATTAAGAAGCTGAATCAGGTTATCCTTTCCAAATCTCCTGATCACTTTTTCATAATATTCTTTCAAATCTGCCTGCTGCTGCTCGAACAATTTTTTTCCCTCGTCCGTGATAGTCACATAGGTTCCATCATTTCCGTTCCCGTCATGAGACCACTTAACAAGTCCACGTTCTTTCAAGCCCGCCACCAGTTTCGAAGTCTGGCGAATCGTAAGCTGCATTTTTTCGGACAAATCCTTCAGATAGGTTTTTCCGCCGTAAATATCCTGTTCACTGCCGGCTTCCTTAATAATGTGCAAGGCAATATAATCCGGCACCTTCAATACATGATTAATCTGTGCTTTATTAAAAAGATATCTTCTGAGTGTCAGTTCATTTCCCAGTGTCAATATATCGGTTTCTTTTGTATGTTCTTCCATGCATCGTTCCTCCTACCCGGTAATCGTTCGCAACAGACTGTTTTCACATTGTCAGCACTCATTTCATCTGAGTGCTAATACGGTTCCAAAAAAATTTGCTTCTCTCGAAGCATTGTAAAATAAGTTTTATTGTTTAATTTTAAAGTATTATGTATCAGGATTCTGTTTTTGTCAATATACTTTACATTTTTTTAATAAATGGATGTTTATGTGCTGAACTGTTAAAAAATGTCGGTTATACTATAAAATTAACTACTGCATAAATCAGATGGCAACACGCAAAAACTCCTGCCGGAATTAACGCAAGTATATTCTTTCTGTCGAGCAAATAGAAAATAAATGCCATACATGGCGGCACCGTTAACAATAATACCGTAAATGCACTTGTATTGCCGGTATAATATATCCCCCATCCTGCCAGATACAAAATAACAAATATCATCGTCACATAAATAAAAGGGGACAATTTTACTTTAGGAACACTTATATTCCTAACCACACACATAATCCCCACAAACAGAATCTGGCACACAGACGCTATCGTATCGACCAGCCCGGTAACCGATTCTCCTCTTAATATGTCATTTGGTGCCGGTTTTACAAACCAAATAATATTCGGAAGCATCACAATCGCAAATAACATCAATCCCCATATATCAAATCCAAATCTATATTTTTTCAACATCATCTTTCTCTTATCCTCTCATTTTTATATAAGTATACCGATGCCCCGGTACGAAGTCAATTAAATCAAAATTTTTTCTACCATGACATCCTGTGTCATTCAACCAAGATATGATATTTACAGAAAAGCTAATTCAAGAAAAAGTTTAAGGATTTTTCCTCATGATCCGATATATTGAATTAGTGTAACTATAAAGATACTTTCATGAAAGGAGGTCAATTATGACAACAGTAAACAATCACTCATTCACTTTACAATTTAATAACAGGTGTAGGACCTCTTGGGGATTGGAACAGTAACTATAGAACACTTTTATCAATTTCTATAAATTTTCTACCGGTAGCTGTTTATCCGTAAAGGGTACTCCTATACCTTCACGAAAGGATTTCGAAGATATGGGAACTACAACAATAAACGGAACATACACTTCCGCTACTATTTTCACTACAAACAACCATCCCATAGAGAAGTACGCTCTCGCCCAGCTTCAGATGCTCTGCGACAATGAGACTTCCAAGGGAACACGTATCCGCGTTATGCCTGATGTCCATCCGGGAAAAGTATGCACAATCGGGCTCACCATGACTGTCGGTGAGAAACTTATGCCAAATGTGGTGGGCATCGACATCGGCTGCGGCATGACGCTTGCAAAAATCAAAGGCAGAGTAAAAGAATTTCCAAAACTGGATACCGTCATCCGGGAACGGGTACCATCCGGCTTTTCCATCAGAAATAATGTGCACCCATATATCGCTGATTTCGATTTTGACAGACTGCATTGCGGCGCACATATTAACCGGAACAAAGCCCTGCTTTCCGCTGGAAGTCTTGGAGCCGGAAATCATTTTATCGAGGTGGACCAGGATACGGATAAAAACACGTATCTTGTCATTCACTCCGGCAGCCGGCATCTGGGAAAAGAAGTGACAGAATATTATCTGAACGAAGGGCAAAAATTTCTGAAAGCGCAGAATATCCAGGTTCCTTATGAGCTCACTTATCTGGAGGGCTCTTTAAAGGACTCTTACATTCATGATTTAACAATTGTGCAGGAATATGCCCGTATCAGCCGCGACATTATGATTGCAGAAATCTGCAAAGGCATGAAATGGAAAATTGCAGACACTTACTCCTGCATTCACAATTATGTTGATACTTCCCAAACAGTCCTTGAGCAGTTTGGTGCTCCGGTTCTTCGGAAAGGTGCAATCTCAGCGCAGGCTGGCGAAAAAGTGATTATTCCAATCAACATGCGTGATGGAATCCTTCTGGGTACAGGACTTGGAAATACCGAATGGAACTGCTCCGCACCCCACGGCTCCGGAAGAATTATGAAGCGTGAAGATATCAAAAATAACTATACGCTTTCCGCCTTCAAAGCTTCCATGAAAGGGATTTATTCTTCCTGCATCAGCCGGGAAACGTTGGATGAAGCTCCGTTTGCCTATCGGAGTCTTGCGGATATTCAGGATGTCATAGGAGCTACCGTAAATATCGATAAGACTATTCGTCCAATTTACAACTACAAAGCTGGAAGTTAAATTCACATTATTCGCAGGAACGTACCATATTTTGTTCAAGCCAAGAAGAAAGGATGTGTTTGTGATGAGCAAATTCAGAGAAACACCATGCAAATATTACATAAGTTACGGCGAATGCCAGAAAGGACGTACCGCAGAATATAAAGGCTATTGCCAGCACTGCCGCAAATACTATCCGCGGGCAAAGGTTCGCCATATCAACAAGAAAAAACAGTATAACGAAAAAATGAAAGGAATATAGCGATATGAATCTGCCAATTACGGTCACCCAGAGTGACCTCTTAGAAATATTATTAAATATTGCGCCCTCAAGACCGGTGTTTATCTGGGGTGCACCGGGAATCGGAAAATCAGCTCTCGTAGAGCAATTTGCCGCAGAAGTTGGTCTTCCATGCGTTTCACTGCTTGGAAGCCAGCTGGCACCGGAGGATATCATCGGAATCCCACAGATCAAAGGGGACACCTCCGAATTCCTCCCGCCAAAAATGATTGCCAGAAAGGAACCGTATGTCCTTTTTCTGGATGAGTTAAATGCCTGCTCACAGGAAGTCCAGAAAGCTTTTTACTCCCTCATCCACGAAAGAAGAATTGGGGAATATTACCTCCTGGAAGGCAGCATTGTGGTAGGTGCCGGAAACCGGGCACAGGACAGCGCCATTGTAAAGACCATGTCATCTGCCCTGATTAACCGCATGTTTCATGTACAGTTGAAAGCCGACGCCAGACAGTGGATTAAATGGGCACAGAGTGCCGGACTCCATTCATGGGTGATTGACTACATTATCCAGAGACCGGATCACCTCTTCTCAGAGCCGCCGAAAACAGAGGAGCCTTTTTCCACGCCCCGTTCCTGGCATATGTTAAGCGATGCACTGACTGAATACGGTGCAGGGGAAAAAGAAATTCCGACAAACACTTTGAAAATGCTTGCCTATGGATGCCTGTCTCCATCCCATGCCGGTATGTTCTTAGCTTATACCAAAAGCCTCAAGAATAACCATATCCTCGATGAAATTATTGCACAAAAAGCCAAATGGCCGGCAAAACCGGATGACCGGGATGTGCTCTATTTTCTGGCACAGTCCTTCCGGGCTAAACTTCTGGAAGAACTGCCGCAGAACAAAAAGGACATTTCCGGAAATATGCTTTCCTTTGTATATCGCGCCAAGGGAATGATTAAAGAGCTGTCTGTGATCAATTTTGAAATTGCACAGATGACGGTTGCCGCAGATGATGAACACGCACTTCCGGACTGGTTCATGGTAGAAGTGATCCGTGATCTGCCACGCCTTGTAAATAAATAAAAAAGAGGTAATCAACATGCTTACTTTTCATAACAAATATTATTATTCAAATCAACAGGAGCCGGCCGGCTATTCCGTTCTTCAACAGGGTGCCCGCATTCTGCTTGATCATCCGCTATTTTGTCAGCTGGACGGCGATATTTATCCCAGGGCATCACACCTGAACGGGCGGGGAAGCATTGCCTGCGTCACTTCCGGCGGACAGATTTATACAGACTACAACGCCCGGCTGACCGCAGAAGAGTGGGCATATGCACTGGCACATTGTCTGCTTCACCCAGCATTCGGTCATTTTGATTCCGATAAGCTTCCCCAGACACTGGAATATTTTCCTGCAGTCTGGAATAAAGCCTGTGATATTTATGTCACAAGATTTCTTATGGATATCGGTTTTGGATGTCCACTGGTTTTAGATCCGGCTTCCGCCTATCCGAAACTCAGGATGAATGATGAAGCCAGAATTTATGAATATCTGTTAACAGAAGAGGGAACCGAACCCAGGCAGACTTATGGACTAAACTCCGCTGACAACTGCGATATGATTGGACTGAATCATCCGATTGTTTATAAAAATCATGAGACCAATTCATTTGCCGCAAAGTTTTCCTATGCAATCACTCATTCCGTTAAGGAAGCAGTAAGCACTGCCGGCGAACATAAGTGGACCGAAAAAAGAGATACCCCTGTCACCAAAGCTGCCGAATGGTTTCTGTCTCACTTTCCTTTACTGGGCGGACTTGCAGCTTCTTTTAAAATTATAGAAGATGTGGATATCTGTCACCGGTATGAAATCCAGATTGCAGCCGTGGACGCTTCCCTTGGGGAAATCTATGCAAATCCCACCTGCGGATTTACGGAGGAGGAATGGAAATTCGTACTGGCGCACGAATATCTCCATGCAGGGCTCTGTCATCATAAACGTTGTCAGGGGCGCGACTCTTATCTCTGGAACGTGGCATGCGATTACGTGATTAACGACTGGCTCCATGAAATGCAGATTGGGACCATGCCCAGGGAAGGACTGCTTTATGATAAGACACTGCACGGCTTATCCGCAGAGGCAATCTATGACCGCATTGTCCGTGAGCTTCGAAAATACAAGAAACTCAAAACCTTCCGCGGTTATGGAAAAGGAGATATTTTCGGAAATAACAGTCCGCATTTTGAAGGGCTGGACAAAGGTATTTCCCTGGATGATTTTTTTCGGAATTCCCTGCGTGAGGGACTTGATTTTCATATTATCAAAGGCAGGGGCCTGATCCCCGCAGGACTGATTGAAGAAATCCGTGCCCTGTCCATGCCACCGATTCCATGGGAAGCAGAACTTGCCGAATGGTTTGACGCGCAGTTCCCGCCACTGGGAAAACACCGCACCTACGCAAGGCCAAGCCGCCGCCAGGGTGCCACGCCGGATATCCCAAGACCAAGCTACGCTTTCCAGGAAAGAGATCTGACAAGCAGAACCTTCGGAGTTGTCATTGACACCTCCGGTTCCATGTCCACACAGCAGATTGGACTTGCGCTTGGAGCCATTGCAAGCTATGCCGTTTCCAAAGATGTACCCTATGTCCGGCTCATTTTCTGCGATGCCGCAGCCACAGATGCCGGCTATCTTCCGCCGGAAGAAATTGCCGGCAGAGTAGAAGTTACCGGGCGGGGCGGCACCGTCCTGCAGCCCGGAGTGGACGCACTGGAAAAGGCAAAAGATTTTCCTGCAAACGGTCCAATCCTTGTTATTACAGACGGATACATAGAATCGGATTTGAAAATAAAACGGGAACATGCATTTCTGCTTCCAAAGGGAAATCGTCTGCCCTTTGTGCCAAAGGGAAAGGTGTTTTATATGAAATAAAACAGGCCCCTATGAATGTGATAGGTGCCTGTTCTACTTCAAAATTATCATTTTGTCATATATGACCTGGCCTGTTCTTCGGATATATTCAGTTTTGTTTTCAGGCGCTCAAGAATTTCATCATTGGTCCAACCAATCTCACGCCCAATTTCAATAATCTGCTGTGCACTACCTTCTGTTCTTCCCTCGGCTCTTCCTTCTGCTCTTCCTTCGGTCCAGCCTTCCTTTCTGGCATCAGCCCGCTCCAATTCAATTTGCCTGTCAAATGTATAATCCAGTTGTGTCACCTTCACCACCTCCGAACGATTCTCAACCAGAAAATCCTTCAGCACATTCTCCCGGATACAGCGATCGATTGCAAGATTGATTGCCATCTCCAGATTTTCATATCCCTGGTTTGCATGATATTCTCTCACATAATCTACAAAAAGCATATACTCTCTAAGTACCGGGCAGGCATCCAACAACGCCTTGTTCCGTCCGCAATTAATATTATACACCCGGCAGGTCAATTCCAGTTCCGGTTGCTCCATTGACTCTTTACCATTTTTTCTATGATACTGCTGAAATATATGATGCACCGCACCGGCATATTCGGACATACCGTTGACTGATGCTCATAAATACTTAGATTTGAATCCAAAACAAATGCTGCATCATTCCGCACTGATAGCGATACTCCCTTGTCCAGAGTCCTTATTTCCACCATCTCCGGATCGGTATATTCTGATTTGTTCAATGCGTTATAAAGCTGCAAGGCATTTGTTTTGTCCTCCAACAGCATACTAAACACATCACTTTTGTACTCTCTGTTTCCACTCATGTGTATTTCCCCCTATTCTGTTGTATAGCAGGAATCACAATGAGCAACCAAAATTCCTGCTTCGCCATATTGAAATAAAAAGCAAGAATTTTCGAAACGCTTGTTAATAATTTAAGATACCTAGAAAACAGTCCGTCATGTCGGACTATGCTTAACATGAAAATGTAATGCTTTTACGAAATTATAGCATTTGCATCATCACCATGCAATGGATAATTTATACTAGATATAAAATCCTTTTTCACCCTGACATTCGGTGTCATCCAGTCAAGATATGATAGGTACAGAAAGTTGATAAACATAAATTATTTGAAAGGAGATTACGTCGATGACACAAAATAACAAAGTAGAACTGGTGTTATTCAACACCACGATTCATTCCCTTGATGAGCTTCGCAAAAATTTCAACCCGGAAGAAATCATGAAATATCATATGAACGGACAATTACAGAACTGGCTCAGGCAGCACTATTATGAAACGGAAGCAGATGCCATCGAAAAAATCGATTGCACGCAGGCTGACTGCCTTCGTCAAATATGCCTTGCCCTGGGCGTAGAATATCGTCTTTATCAAAAGCTGACCGCTGAAGAACAAAACAACTGGAATGAAAAGCTAAGTATTGTATGCGAATGTGCCAAAGATCCAGACTTTTTGCCGGATATGGAACTGATTGCCATGAATCAGGAAGAACTGGCAGAACTGTTAGATAAACAGGAAAAGAAAATCTATTTGTGCAACAACAGCTTCTCCATTCCGCTTCGGGTTCCAGGCGTGGAATACACGAATCTTGGGAATGCAACGATTGAAAATCCTTATACCAAAGTGCAATACGAAAAGGCAGGCATCAAAATGTCCGGTTTTTCACTCCCAACGGAAGAGAATCCGACAACCGCAGAATTTGCCAAAGCCGCAGCTATTTCCAATGGATATGATGATTTTCAGGAAACGCACTCACCACTTGCCACAGCATTCCATAAACGTCTGAAATCCAGGAAGCTGATTACCCCGCACCATCTTTTCTATAATTCTTCTGCCCTGGGAAAGGTTTACACTTCCAAATCAGAATGTAGAAAAGCACGGGATCATTACATCCGAAAGGCTTATGACGAAGCCGAGAAGTACATTACCACCGGCAATTCCAAATCCCTGTCAAAAGAGGCAGCCGAATTTTACAGTAGATGGATCTGCTCTGTATTTGAAGACACAAGAAAACCACTGGAAACATTGTGCACCATGATGGGTGTCAGTGAGCGGTATGATAAATTAATGGGAAAAGTAGATAAAAGCTACAAATCGCTTCTTAGCGAATTTGAAAGTGAACTGGACGATAACCGGGACTATTACAGCATGTACGATTTCGATTATTTTATTGAGCAGGCGGAAATCGAAGAACATGACCACAGATTCTATGATGATTTCTTCTCCCGCACGCTGGAAACACTGCTTTCCAAGGACAGTATCGATTACACCCTTACCAATGTCCACTCTGCAATCCGGGAAATGGAAAATGACCTCAACGAACATGCAAACACCTTCTACGGTGCCGCCTTTTCAGCCTATCAGTCGTATGTTTCTGAAATCGAGGATATCATCGACAAAATCGGAACCGGCCTGCCTGCGATGGGAAAGGATGAAAAGATTGAGGATTATCTTATGAGGTGCTGCGTGAAGAAAGCGGTTTAGAGTATCCTCTACAATAATATTAGGGAACTTTTTCACACTATTTCATTCAAAAAGTTCCCTAATATCTATCCAGCATTTCCAGCAACGTCTGCTTCATCTCCTGCCGAAGGGAATCCGGCTTCAGCACCTCAATACGGCTTCCCTGACTCAGCAGCCACATCACAATTCCTTTTCCGTACACTTCCGCTTCAATGATGACCTCCGACTCCTTTTGCTCAATAATTCTGGCAGTCGGAAGCCTGTCCAAAATCGGTTCCGGATTATTGCCATAATATTTTAGCCGGATATTCATGAGCTTACCGGCATACATAAACTGAATCCGTTTCCGGAACTCACCTTCCTCAAACCGGTTGGCATACGGAATCTGGAATTTCTCTCCGAGCATCTTGTAATCCTGAATTCGATCCAGCCGGAAAATGGCCGGATAATCATATTTATGTACATATTTGCCCTTATCATCCATATCGTCAATGTACGCATTCAGATAAAAATAATACTCCGAAAACAAGATGGCAACCGGTTCAATAATCCGCTTCACGGATTCTTTCGGTGCGTCTGCCTTAGTGTATTTAATTTCCAAAAGATTATGCTCCTTAATGTTCTCGCCCAGCTTCCACAGCATGTCCTGCGTTACCGGCTTATGATGCAGTTCCACATAGTGGTATTTCTCGTTGGCAATCAGGTCACTGACCAGCTTCATGTTCTTCAGCGGAACGCAACCCTCTACCAGCTTATCAAGAATATTGCTTAGCTCCTTCTTGGTAAAAGCACGGCTCTCCAACAGAATCTTCGTGACGGCAAGAATTTCGCTATTGGTCATGGCAGAGCCTTCGGCACCCTGCATAATAAAGCCTTTCCTGGAACGGTCGTAGACAACAGTTCTGTTGTCCGAAGTATAGGTGGTGCTCCGGTCATCAAGAAAAGCGCGTATGTCGTCAATGTCGCGCTGGATGGATCGTTCGTCCACGCCAAATCTGTGGGCTTCTTCAGTTTTATTGATTACTTTTCCCTCACATAAACGAGCATACATGTCCAAGGTGCGGGAGTTTTTTGGGTGTTTATTTGTTTCCATATCTAATCTAATTCTCCATCTCGCTTGCTTGCCATTTTGAAATATAGAATGGTCTTCGTTTATTTCCAAAACCATCCCATCATACTGCCCACTATCTATCATTTTTTTTATAGCAGAAGGATTATTATAACCACATTTATCTTGTATTTCACGCCCTAATTGTCCATTACTATATTTAATAACCGCATCACTAGATCCATTGTCATCTACTACGTATACTCTAGCCTTTATGCCTTTCTCTATTCTTTCTATATTATTTTCAGTTGCGTTAACTCGTTCAGCATAAAATCCCTTTAAACCATCAGCAGACCCTCCACGCCTAGTATTAACTGAAGCAATATCTTTTTTCATTTTATTGTATTCATTGAATACTTCTTTTTCCATCCAGTCTCTCCACTCTGAAAAATCAATTAATTGTTTGTCTTACTGCCTTAATAATTTTCTAATTCACTATAGCATTTCTCTGTGACATAATATGTCATCCACTTCTATCCTCTCCCCTACACTTTTACCTCCTGCCCCGCAAGCTTTCTACAACAAGCAAAAAGACACCATAGGAATCAACCTATGATGTCTATCATACTACTCATTCATCATTTAGCTTGTTTGTAAATCCCCACTACAGCTAATCAGAACTTCACAGGTCTTTTCAACTGCGTTACCTTCTCACTTCTTTTGTACGCAACTCCCCTGTTAATAATATACTCCTTTACCATGGGAATGGCAACCATTTGTTTATTCTTAAAACGCCTTCTTCGCCGTCACCGCCGCATTATTTTTCCCACCATGCCCCTTATCACTTGGTGTACTTGCATAGACAACCGTATACCGGTCATCCCCGTAATATTTCACCTTCTGATGATCGGATTCATCAAACACAAAGCCAATATCCTCCAGCCCCTTTCTTAGTTTTGGAGTCATGCCGCTGTAGTTACTGAGCAGACGTTTTGCCTCCTCTGCTCTCTTTTTTCCGGTGCCTTGATATTCATTGGCCTGCAGGATATCTGTAAGTACATCATATCTTCTCGTTTTCAGTTCCGTGTTATCCAAATCTTTCTTTACTGCTGCCCGTCCTTTCTCCTAGCTCTGCAAGCGTTCCCGCAATGCACCATTGGTGCTATTACTCTCCTGCACAAAGACGAAAGACAGGCAGATTTCCATCGTTTTTTAAGAATCCGCCCTCAATCAGATAAGTAATAAAATGCGGTGTTGAAAATAATAACATATTCTTCCCCCTCTTTCGTTCAAAAAAACATGCTCTCCGGATCAAATAAACGGTGTCATATAAACCGGAATATAAGTAATCCCATCCGCATACTTCAAATCTTTTGTATAAATGATAAACCGATCCTCCATTTTTAGCTGATACTTCTTACCTAGATAGTCAAAGGATTTGTGGGATTTATAACCGGAAGATTTGACTTCGATAGGACATATCTTTTTCTTTTTCACAGTCAGGAAATCTATCTCGTACTTTTTCTCTCCTCCACTTTCTTCCGGTTGATATAAGTATTCATGGAAATACAATTCATGACCGGTTGCTTTTAACATCTGTGCCACCATATTTTCCAAAATCATCCCCTGATTAATACCCAGCTCATCAAAAATAAGTGCTTTCATCAGATTTTCATCAGTCTCATCCTGATTCTTCATAATCTGTGTCACTAACAAGCCTGTATCCCCCATATACAGTTTAAAATTACTTCTGTCCGCGAACAGTTCCAGCGCAATTTCAGGCTTTGTCACATTAATACATTCGTTTCCAATCATTGCCTCTGCTATAAAGGAAACTGCATCCACATAATTCTTGTAACGTGCATTTTTGTCCACTAGGGAAAACTTAAAATGTGAATTTTTGTTTTCCAACTGCTCCGGTATCGTTTTATAAATCACTGATGCCTTTTCTCTGTTATCTTTATCATATTTTGCCAAGTCTTCTTCGTACAACTGTAAAATATTACTTTTGACATAATCAATTTGTTCAAATGTTTTGCCTTCCACATAAGCATTTACAGCTTGCGGCATTCCGCCTACAACCATGTAAGTACGAAATACCTTCATAATTTTCCTGTGAATGGCATCTCCTAATGGTTTTCTTTTTTCAAAAGCCTGCTTAATTGCCGAATATGTCACATCATCCCCAATTGCCCACAAGTATTCCTCAAAGTCCATAGGATACATTTTTATCCTATGCTCTTCGGATGGAATAAGTATATCCTTTACATTTTTTCGAATTGAAATGAGGGAACCGGTTTCAATATATTCATATCTTCCATCCGCCACAAGATATTTGATAGCCTGTCTTGCCAATGGAAACAACTGCACCTCATCAAATATCAACACACACCGGTTTCCTTTCAGGCTACGCCCTTTGAGCAAAAATAGATTTCTAAAAAAACTGTCTAAATCATCCATATTTTCGATAAAATTATTTTTGATATTCTGATTTTCTTTTGCAAAATCAAGTATCATATAATCATCGTATTCATGCTTGGCAAACTCCTCCACAATGGTACTCTTTCCAATACGTCTTGCCCCTTCTAAAAGTACTGCCGAACTTCCGGCAGACAATTCTTTCCATTCCAGTAATTTATCATATACTTTGCGTTTAAATACCATGTATACACATCCTTTTTCAATTGATAATTGTATTATATCACGATTTTACCAAATGTATACGCTGCATTTTTCACGAATTTGAGAAATGTTTTCTGTTGTTTCTTCACGAATTTGATAAATGTTCCTCTTTTACACATAAAAACCCGGAAAAAACAAACCAGTCCTTTCCGGGTTCCCATTACATCATTCTATTCATAATATTCAGATTCATCATACACATCATTGTTTTCGTTATCCGTGCTTTCTGGGGCGATGGTCAGATTTACACTTGCGCTATGTTCCCCATCCGTCACGGTAAATGTTGTGGTTCCTACGCCTGTTCCTTCATAATAGAAGCAGTCAAAGTCCACTTGTGTTACAACAGCAACCTCTTCATTGCTGGAGGTTACGGTAATATCATTCAGAGAGATTCCCTGCAGGTCAAAGTAAACTGCACCGGTTTTTCCAATGATATCCTCTGCATTCTGATAGATTTCTGTTTCCTGCTCTATGATAATATTCTTTACCGGTTCATAAACATTGATTGTGCACTTTGATTTCTTTTTGCTTGCACTGCAGGTTGCGGTAATGACTGCCTTTCCTTCCTTCTTTGCGGTCACTTTCCCGTTCTTGTCTACCGTTGCGACGGATTTATTGCTGGACTTCCAGGTTATCTTGTTATAGCTTCCTCCGTGCATCCAGTTCCAGGGAAGTTTCCAGGTTGCTCCGACTTCCATATCCGCTTCTGAATCCCTCAGATATACTTTTTCTTTCAACGCATTCTGATACTTTTTCAATTCGTTTTTCTTATTGTTTATTTTCCTCTTGATTCCTCTTGATTTATTGGAAACTTTCACTGCCTTGCATTCCGTGCAGGTGATTCCGTTATAATTACGATATTTTCCGGTTGGCACTACATACCCAACAGCCGATACCAGAAGATCATTCATATTCTTTGGATTCAGCACCCAATAATACGAATCACCAAAAAATGAGGTACGAACCACATATGGATTCCGGCTGACAATATCCCCCACGATTGAAATACTTCCTTTTGCCTGTTTCTTTTCTTTTTTCACGGCTGCGTTGTACTGCTTTTCCAGCTTCTTAATACTCTTTTTCGTGGAAGCAATCTTCGACTGGATCTGCTTCGCGGATAAAACAGTTTTTGCCTCTACCGGCTGCACACTGAGACAGCATATCACCATCGCGACAGCCAATACGATACTTAATAATTTTTTCATTGCTTTTTTCATAAAAAAGACCTCCATCCTTTTGTTGTTTGATTCCATTATAAGGATGGAGGTTGACATATTTTGTCCTTGTAAATATTTTTTATTCCGCTTTTTCAAATTTTCCCAAAAACAAGTACATTCCCAACACGGCATTAAACACAACCGCGGAAAATGTGCTGAAGCGTTCAAACAAGCCGAACACAGATTTCGGAAGAAGTGCGGTTCCAAGCGGTCCGGCGAACATCGCTGCCAGACACACGACTGCCCAGATTCCAAGAGATTTTTGCTTTGCTTTTCCTGCGCCTATCGCAATCAGGACGAAGGCGGCAATGGAAAAAACGACCACCAGCACTGTGACCAACAGATGTATGATGTTCTGCGGATTTGTGCTGTCTGCACCGTTTACCCATGGGAAACATTCATATCCCACATTGCAGAGCCACTCCATGCCGGCAAAAAAGTATACGCCCACGCGAAACAGCTTCGAATCAACATTTGCGATTGCCACGCAAACAGCCATAATGGAAACCACACCGCACGGTCCAAAAAGCGAGTTCAGACGCGCTGCCAGATCCGCTGATGGCGCACCCACCGCTGACAGGTCACTGACCGCCATGCTCATCCAGTCATACCCCGGATAGGCAAGCGGTGAAAAAACGACCATCGCGGTATATGACAGTAAACTGATAATCCCACATATTCCAAGCTTAGATAATCTCATGGTAATTCACTCTCCTTTTTTCTCGTAAACCTGACAAAATTCATTGATATATTGCTCCATCATTCCGTCCGCTGCCTTGCTTCCGGCCAGTCTCGCATCGCCTTCAAACTCAATCACTGCATGGACACCCATGGCAAATGAAAAAGCTGCTGCATCCGGGTTGTCAAAATGTGCAACGGATTTCGCCTGCATGGCATAAAACAACTGCTTCGTTGCCCGAACCATGGTATTGGTTTCCGCAACCATGATTTCTGCCGCGGTTTCATTGATGGATCTCTCCGCCGTAATCACTCGGTAAAACATGTCCAGATGCGGTTCCTGATTCATATGCTGATAAGACTGAACCACCATAAGAAGCACTTCCTTCAAAGAATGTCCTTCGACCAGCGCTCCATAATCCACTTCTCCGATTCCGCGCGCGGCTTTGGACTGTTCCCGGAAATACACATACATTTCCTCTATAATCTCTTCTTTTGAACTGAAATGACTGTACAAGGATGACTTCTTAAGCCCGGCACGTTCTGCAATCTGTGACATGGAAACTCTTCCAAGTCCCTTCTCGTTGGCCAGTTCCAATGTTGCTTCCAGTATTTTTTCTCTGCTCATACGGCTTCCACCTTTCAGTCGCAATTATACGACCGTTCGGTCGTATTGTCAAGACTCCCAATCTTATTCATTGGGAGAAAATTTTCTTATATCACCGTTAAAATCGAGCTCTAGGCTGTTGCCATCATAATTTTTTACTTTGATTTCCGTTATCGTTGTATCCGTTGTTTCATCATAATTTAGCGTAATCGTTCCGGTCTTATCATCATATGTATATCCATTGCACAAATCGGAATCATTCACGGGATTTCCGCAGCCACAGGAGTAACTGAAGCCACCATCGGAAGCAAAATATATGTACTCTGTATCTTCCTCCGTTGTCCTTGTCCACTCCACATCCGCAAAAGCTGCTTTTTCATTTTTCTTGCAACCGGTAAACACACAGCATATCCCCATAAGCAAAATGCAAAGCCACAATATTCTTTTCATCGCACCCCATCTACCCTTCTTTAAAAATCTCATCATGGACATCAAAGTAAACCCAATCACCCTCATTGATGTCCTTTGCATACAGTTCCTTGTCCGAAACCTGCATCATAATCTCCTGTCCTTCCTGATTACGCAGGAGCAGTCTGTCCATCGCCACATAATCGTCCGGGCGCTCCTCACAGCCATAATCCGGTTCCATAATTTTCTTTACCAAATACTTCATCATATCGTGTTACCACCTTATTCTTTTATCTTCTCGCTTGTCCGGTAATAAGTAAATTCTGCCGTTGCCAGCACTTCCCCTGTGTCATTGGTAAACTTCGACTCATAGACACCGATTCTGCCTCCCTGACGCACAACTTTCGCCTCGCAGTAGACATACTCCGTATCCTTGATCGGCAGAAGATAATTCATTTTTCCGTCAATCGTTGTCACATAATTTCCATAGGTGGAAGCTGCAATTCCCGCAAGCGTATCCGCCATGGCATAGCTACAGCCTCCATGCATCCCTCCATACAGATTTGTGTGACGGCTTTCCATACGGATTCGCCCTTTTGCCACGCCTTCATGTACTTCAAGAATCTCCAGACCTATCATCTTTGCAAATCCGTTTCCTTCCAGAATCTCCAAAATTTTGTCGCTATCCATATCCATGTTCATTACACTTTTCCACCTTTCCCACACATAAAATGCTTGTCCGCCTGCAGCTTATTTTAAATGCAGGCTATGTATGTAGATATTACGCGCTTTTCCCGTAGTGCAATTGCCCGCCCAATACACAGTTCCGTCTATATATACCGGCATCTCATACGGATTCAGGCTTGCTTTTGACGAAATCTTTTTGATTTTCGTGACCGTATTGCCGAAACTGTCCAGCGTTGTATAAAACACCCCTTGCGGTTTGCCGGACTTATATCTTTCAAACAGAACAATATAAGTTCCATCTTCTCCTGCAACAATCTGCGGATTCTCAATCCGATATTTGCTGCTGTAATCCGTAAGCCACCTGACTCCATAATTTGTAACATTTTCATTTCCGTTTGGTCCGGCCACGCCACTGCGGATTCCTGTAGTAAGATAACTGTCTGCCATACTCAAATTCTTCTGCGGATCAAAAATCTGGATAAACAACTGCTCTTTTTCCTTTTTTGCAGCACTGCTTAGGGATTTTGCTGATGTTGCAACAAATGCTGCATTGTAATCTGCCGCCGTTGCAATCCCTCCCATATGCGCAAAATTATTGTTCAGCACATACATATCATAAGCATCCAGAGTTCCTTTTTTCACCCAGAAATCGAAAATGTTCTGTGACTCACACGTTCCCATAACGTCTGCCAAAGATATAGTAAAAGCCCGGTCGTAACAGTCTCCTTCACTGGCCAACAGAAACCGGTCCATATAAGGAATTACCCGCTGTGCAAAAGAATGCGAATTATAGTACTCACAAACCTGTACTTTCGTCATTGTATTCTTGTTGACAAGAAACAGAGAATTGCTCTGATGTCCGCTGTACATCTCCCGCGCATAGTTGACTGCCAGATATTCTCCGTTGATTGCAACATCACAGGTTCCTGCATCAAAAGGAGTTTTCGTATAAAAAGAATTGTCATAATAGTATGCCAGACTGGAGCTTCCATTATCCCCGATTGACTGGACCAGTTTTCCCTCCGGATCATATTTGGTTATAAAAATCGTGTTCGCGCCTGTATTGCCTGTCTTGTTCTTTTTCCCCGTCACAACATAATAATAACCATCACTATCACAGGTTGCCGCACCAAATGTGGACGTTACCTTTTTCAACTTGACAGTTTTCTTTAAAGGGACTCCCCCTTTTGTCTTTACAACCTTGACATATTTTCCACTATCATACGCAAAGCAAAAATTACCGTCCGCGTCTGCAAACTGGGATACATTGCTCACTCCCTCCCAGTTGGAATATTCGCCTTTCGCATAAATTTCCTTTTTGACCGATGTTTTCTGTGCCTTATACACACCGGCATACACATCTGTCACAGAAAAAACAGTGAGTATACTACCAATTGTCAGTATACTTATCATTCCCCTGATTATTTTTCCGATTCTCATTTTCTGTCTCCATTTCCAGATCAATTTATCTGTTTCATTGTACACGAAAATCCAAACTCCCTCAATACCAAATAAGCAAGCCACACCCATTCTTGACATCCCATTTTTAATCCGCTATGCTATTTGCATTACTTACAGTTGGGGGATTTATATATGTACAGAAGACGTAAAACTATTTCCAATGGGCAAATTTTGCTTTTGATTCTGGCATTTTGCCTGTTGGCAGCTGCTTTTAAATACCACAAAGACACATCTGGAAATATCGCTACCACTGTTTCTTACAATGATAGCCTTCAGGAACTCCAACGAAACTATGTTTCACTGGACAAAGAATCCCAAGCGGCGTTAGACCTCATAATCCAAGACAACATTACCAGTTCCATGTCCCCCGCCGAAAAAATCAAATCAATCCACGATTATATTATTTTGAATTGTGCTTACGACTACGACAATTTGATAAATGATACCATTCCGGATGATTCCTATAATGCACGGGGTGTTTTCCTCAATCATACCGCCGTTTGCCAAGGCTATGCCTCTGCCTTCAAAGCCGCCATGGACGCTCTATCTATTCCCTGTAAACTTGTCTTCGGCTCTGCTACAAATTCTAACAATATTACCGACGGACATGTCTGGAATATGGTAAATATCGATGATATATGGTACCAGATAGACCTGACCTGGGATGATCCCGCCCCGGATACGCCGGGATTGATCCGCTACTCCTATTTTCTTGTTCCGGACAGTATCATGTTGCAAAATCATCAATGGGAACAGGATTCCTATCCGGTCTGTAACTCTGCCAATGATTCCTTTATCTCTCTCATCGGCCCGGTCTGCAAGAATGGAGACGAGATTAAAAATTGCCTACGGAAAGAATACCAGAATAAAGCAATCAGTTACCCCGTCATTGTACCAACGCCTCTGTTTCAAAACTATAAGGATATCTATCCTTATAAATGGGAACTGGAAAAGGAACTCGGCATCAAGCTTCCGGACTCCGTATCCACGGAAACTTACGGAAGCTATACCATCTATACGTTCCTAAACTGAATTACATATCAATAATCGATATATTTTATAAAACCTCAACCAGTTCTATCTTGAAGTTCAGTTCCTTTCCTGCCATCTCATGGTTTGCATCAAAGGTAATGGTCGTATCATCTTTTGCGGTTACCTTTACCGGGAACTGCTGCCCATATTCATTCTGCAAGTAAACCTGCTGTCCTGCATTCAGATTCTCCGAACCCGGCATCTCTGCAATCTCTATTGTAAAAATTGCCTGTGGATCCGGCTGTCCGTATGCCTCCTCCGGCATCAGATGAACATTCACAATCTCTCCCACTTCCATATCCGCAACGGCCTCATCAAACCCTTTAATCATCATTCCTGCACCGCAGACAAATTCCAGTGGTTCCCCACGGTCATAAGAAGAATCAAACTGTGTTCCATCGTTAAAAGTTCCCTGGTAATGTGTTCTTACGGTTTTTCCTACATTACGTCCCTCCATGGTACTGTGTCCGCCGCAGCCACCGTTACAGCCACCCCCACAGGAATGTCCTTCTTCATGCTCACCGCAGGTATGACCTTCGCCGTGATGGTCACAGGTAACACCGGCAGACACCAGTTCCCCTTTCAGGTATGCCTCTACTGCTGCATCCGTATCTCCTTGTGCCCCTGCACAGATTTCAATGCCTGCTTCTTCCAGTGCAGCCACTGCTCCCCCACCGATTCCTCCGCAGATCAGTGCATCAACAGTATTGTCTGCCAGAAGCCCGGCCAGAGCACCATGTCCCGCACCATTGGACTCAACGATTTCACTGCTTACAACCTTTCCGTCCTCAACTTCATACACCTTGAAAGCTTCTGTTTTTCCAAAGTGCTGAAACACCTGTCCATTATCATAAGTTACTGCAATTCTCTTCATTTTTATTTTTCTCCTTTTCCTGATCTTCTTTTTTAACCTTAAACATACGGCACATTGTACCAAATATTTCCCATTCTGTCATCTCCGAATTTAACTCACAAACAATTACTTGACATTTCCCTTCTGAACGTTAAACTAATTTATTATGATAAAAAAATTAATTGATTTTTGTAAAAAAGAAACTGTTTTCACAGTCAGCATTCTGCTGGCTCTTGTGTCCATGATACCGGTTCATCCGGATGCGGACTATGTGAACTATATTGACTGGAATACCCTGATGTTATTATTCTGCCTGATGGCGGTTATGGCTGGTTTCAAGCAGCTTGGAGTGTTCCGCAAAACCGGTGCCCTGCTGTTATCCCGCGTCAAAAGTACACGACAGCTTTTTCTGGTACTCGTGTTTCTTCCGTTCTTTTTCAGCATGGTAATTACAAATGATGTGGCACTTATTACCTTTGTTCCGCTGGCAATCATTGTTCTTCGCATGGCAGGAGAACAGACTCTTGTGATTCCTGTGGTATGCATGCAGACAATTGCCGCAAACCTCGGCAGCATGCTGATGCCCATGGGAAATCCCCAGAACCTGTATCTGTATGCAAAATCCGGCATGACATTTTCTTCCTTTGTAAGTCTGATGCTGCCTTACACAATCCTCGCCGCCGTGTGCCTGCTGGCATACAGCATGACCGTGAAAAAACATACCATTTCCAAATTGGATCTATCCGACCACGACACGCTTCCAAAGCGAAAACTTATACTGTATGGAATTGCCTTTGTTCTTTGTCTGCTTACCGTGGCAAAAGTGCTTGATGTCCGGCTGGTGCTGGCGATTATTCTGGTATTCCTTGTGATATGTGACCGCGCAATCCTGCCACAAGTGGATTACTCACTGCTGGGAACTTTTGCAGGCTTTTTCATTTTTATCGGCAATATGCAGCGCATCCCGGAGTTTCAGACATTTCTGCAGGAGGTTGTCACTAACCATGAGATTCCGGCAGCCATCCTTTCCAGCCAGATGATCAGCAATGTCCCTGCAGCTCTTTTGTTGTCCGGCTTCTCCTCAGACTGGAGTTCACTGATTGTCGGCACAAACCTTGGTGGTCTTGGCACCTTGATTGCTTCCATGGCAAGTTTGATTTCCTATAAGCAAATCGCCCGGGAATATCCGGACGATAAAGGACGTTATCTTATTTTCTTTACAATTGCAAATATTGTTGTGTTGGGACTATTGCTAATTTGCCATTACATAGCACAACGAATATAAATTAACCCCGATTATTCTAACTTTAATTTGACAAAACCCACTTTTTATAGTATCCTAACTCTAAGAAACGGGTTTTCACCACACCTACTGTTGTGGCTTGCTCGTTTCTTTTTTTATTGCCAAAATATCATATAAGTACTTTTTGCCATTTTGTGCATGATTAACGAGTAATCTTGCACCATATATATTATATCTAATCAGAACATCATTTTCATATACAGGAATTCCAAATCTAACATCATATCTATACCAACCATTTTTGGCGTCTTTTGCATGCTTTTCTTTTACATTTTTCTGAAATGATGGGTTCGAAGCAATTTGTATCAATTATGGAATTGCTATCGCTGCATTCGCTTTAGCTTTGGCATTTGCTCCCATTAAAGATTTTCTACTAATTGATCCGGTGAATTCATCCGGTAATTCATTCCCTATGTATATTTTTTCAGCGCTCTCTTCTATTGTATAAAAATCACCCACAAACCCTTTAAGATAAGTTTTTACATCTTCCCAATTTACATTGCGCTTTCCCTTAAACACAATATCATTAATCAAAACAATTTTTTTATTATCCGCATCTGTAATTATTGCAATCTTTCTGTTTTCTATCACCCTTCTCCTCCAGTACATTTTCAGAAAATTTTATCCAAAATATTCTCAATCCAATACTACAAGTAAATGTAGTAGTTAATTTATATTCGCTATACCAGTTTAAACAATCCGATTGTCATCTCATCATGCGCTTTCTTCGGATCAAATATGGCAACATGATCAAAGTCTGCGGACCTGTTTGTAAACAACGGATAAAGAATCCCATACTCCGGTTCCCCCGGATTATACTCCTCGTCCACCGGACAAAATGCAAAAATCAGATGCTGATATACTTCCTCGGATTCCCACTGTTCCACATGATCTGCTCCCTTTGCCGGAATATCATAACTACCGTAAAAGACATACATTCCCCATTCATGATCCACCACAAAATAATCCGCCATAATTTCATACAGTACATCCAGCAGTGCATCATTTTTCATCTCGGAATTTTTGATTCCGTCCAGAAGCTGCCAGATATTGTTTGCCCCGGTTCGCTCCTTGGGTATTCTGTATGCATTCAGCTCTGTGTTTGTCTGTGCATAGGGAATAGCCTTTGCTATTTTCAGATGCTGCTCTTTCTCTGCCGGTGTCAATCGCAAAAAACTGCGGTTGAAGGTTCCGTCAATCTCTCCATCCGGATCCACGTAACAACCGGCAATCCTGCTGAAATTCGATCTGTCTACCGTCATTCGGCGTGTTAATTCAAGCATGTCATTTCTGTCTATTTTCATTCTCAACTTCCTCTTCTAAAGACATAATCTTTTCTTCAATCTGCCTGATCACAGACCTAAACACCTCATCGCTCTGTCCTGTAGGATCCTGTAATCCCCAATTATCATCAAATGCCCGTCCGATATAAGGGCATCCAACATCACAACCCATGGATATTACGATATCTGGTTCGGGGATTTTATCATAAGTTTTGCTATATTGCTTAGCTTCCATATCAATTCCATATAATTCCTTCATAATTCGAACTGCGTCCTGATTTATCTGCGGCTTTGTTTCTGTACCGCAGGAATAACATTCAAAATCAGTTGCTCTTAAATGATTACCCAAAGCTTCTGCAATCTGGCTGCGGCACGAATTATGAACACATATAAATGCTACTTTTTTCATATCTGCCTCCGGTATACTCCAACATCCCATATACTTTTCTGCGTACTTGCTCTCTTTATTAATGCATAGTATATTCCAAGTTCCTGCATTCTTATAATAAAATTTGTTGCATCACTATCCTCTTTCAAAAATACCAGACCTATTTTCTTCTGAAACAATACCATGTATAGCTCACCTTTCTATTCCAAACTTAAGATATAAAAACCTGTCACCCCATCTTTTTCCTTCACCCCCAAGACTCCTCTCGCAGTAATTCTGCTATTTTCGTGGTATCTGGTAATTTATCTGTTTTAAGTATTTCAGTCAAATCAAACATTCTGGATCCCATGGGTGCTCTTGGTGTAATCTTAGGAAAATCGGTTTCATAAAATTTCTCAACGAAGAAATATCTAATAGCATCCATTACATACTCATACTGTTTCCCATTTTCAATCGACTTGGCAATAATTTGTTTTCTCTCTTCCGTTAATTCGCCACGTTCAACGTTGTATTGAAGTTCTCCATCCTTAAGAACTGCTGTGATAATTGCTGTAATCTTACCGACTGCTCTAATGCTCTTTTTCTTATAGAGGCTTAAGTATTCATGCGGACTAAAACCACGCTCAATATTATCATAATAAACGTTCTCTGCAATATTAAACTCAAAGGTTGTGCCTGCAAGTTGCATTCTCATTTTTTTCCACGCATCAGGAATAATAATCAATTTGTCATTATAACAATAATCAAAATAATCATCCAACACATCCTGCATCTCATAATCTCTATCTGTCAAGACATCCTGAACACCTTGCGCAAGAAGTTTAAAGGTTGTATTTACATGGATAATATGTGTTCGATGCTCATCGTTATAATCTTCTATTGCTTTATCTACATTTTCTTTCTTTTTTGCCTCCATCAATTCAGAGGACAGTGTAATCAAGACCTTGTATTCTTCATTTTTAAATTTGCTCAAATGCTTAATCAATTGCTCTTTATAAAACCAATCTGTCATTTTAGTTTCTACAACAAGTTTGAAACTCGGTTGAGTAATTGTCGCATCTGGCACACTTTCTTCACTTTTCTCCTGAAGAACAAATGATAACTCCGGCTCAAATCGAATATCTCCAAAATACTGCTCTTTCAAAAACTGAAAAAACTTATTTGGAGAAAACGAATACAACCGAGAAAGCAACAACATGGTGTTCGCTGTAGCAACATCTTCCCCTTTATGATATCTTTGAAAATAGTGAATCTTCATATGTTCGTTTTTCCACTTTTGCACTCTCTTCCTTCTTGTGTATTATTCACATGAATAATCTGTAATAGAATCTAACAATTTTATTCACTTACCTTTTTAACAATACTCCTTTACATAGTCCGCAAAATACGGAAGCGCCAATGATATATAAGCCTGTCGGCTCTCCAAAATTCCACGCTTAATCAATCGATCCCGATACATCGAATAACTGCCGGATCTGTCCCCCATCAGTTTTAAAACTTCTTCTCGCTTGTATTCACTTTTCCCTACGAGAAGACTCACCAAAAATCTGTCTGTTTCCGTCAGTTCCTCCCATATTTTTTCATATGAATACGCAAATAACTCTGCTTTAAGATCCGGAATAATATCCTGCAAGCTCTCCGTATCTCTTTTTTTAAAATATAATGCCCCCAATTCCTGAAATGCGTATGCATATCCTTTCGTACACTTTGCCATCTCTCGTGCTTCTTCCGTCTCTATGCCCAGCCTGCTCTTATACATTTCTGACATTCTTACCATATTAAGTGGATCTGTTTTTATAGTAGTTGCTCTCCGAAAAAATGTAAGATTTTTTACATTGCTGACTTCCTGAATATTTTCATAAAGTCCTGTGCACACAAGATACACCGGATAGTTGGCTCTAAGCCATCGTCCATATTCAGAAGCAAATTTAATCATTTCGGATGTCTTTGACACTTCATCAATCCCGATAAGAATCTTTTTTCCTTTTTTCTGAGCATGCTGGATCATGGTTTCCACTTCAACCCCTATATCAAAAAATGCATCCTCTTTTTCCGCTGAATATCCGACTCCACCTCCCCTTCCCAGAACTGTGGCTGAGAGAGATACACTTCTGTTTTTTGTATCATTTCCGCCAAATCCCTCTTTATGAAGCATCGCTGCAATCTGTCCCAACATATCTCTTGTAGGATTCAAATCCAAAACCAGCCAACCGTTTTTCCGATTCTCCTCACTTCTCAGTTCTTCCTCTACTTTGGCAAGAATTACCGTTTTTCCCGATCCTCTGACTCCGGTAATCTTATACACGGATTCAGAAGGATTATCATAACTGAAATTCTCCAGAATTTCATCCGTTTTATGTGTATTTATATACGTATACTCCGGTGCTTTACTAAATGTTGTAGTGAAAGGATTCTGCATATATTCACCCTCTTTATACTTTTTATTATTCTTTATAATTCTTTATAACTCTTTATACTTTTATTTACACTTTATAACTTTTTATATAAAAAAGCAACCATTATCAGACTTTTCTGCCTATGCAGACAAAAACTGAAAGACCAGCACTCCGGCTATGCACAAAAGGCTTCCAAACAGTTTTCCTTTTGAGCTCTGCTCATGCCGGAACAAGCCGATAAAGAACAGGACAACAAGTATCATCGGCTGAATAAAAGAATAGCT
>JAQXZD010000108.1 GCA_029227035.1 Lachnospiraceae bacterium | reverse complement strand
CAGTTGGGCGGATGAGAACGGTTCAATCGGAAAAGCATACGGCTATCAGATGGGCGTAAAGCATCAGTATCGGGAAGGCATGATGGATCAGATGGATCGGGTGATCTATGATCTTAAGAACAATCCTTACAGCAGAAGGATAATGACAAATATATACGTGCATCAGGATTTGCATGAGATGAATCTGTATCCATGTGCTTACAGTATGACATTCAATGTTACAAAAAGAAAGGATTCTGAGAAGCTGGTTCTGAATGCGATACTGAATCAGCGCTCGCAGGATGTTCTGACGGCAAACAACTGGAATGTCTGTCAGTATGCAGTGCTTATGCATATGCTGGCACAGGTATGCGATATGCAGGTGGGAGAGCTGGTGCATGTAATCGCGGACGCGCACATTTATGATAGGCATGTGGAGCTGGTGAAGGAGCTGATTACCAGAGAGCAGCATCCGGCACCGCATTTTGAACTGAATCCGGATATTAAGGATTTTTATCAGTTTACGCCGGATGACGTTAAGATTACGGATTATGTGACCGGACCGCAGATTAAGAATATTCCGGTCGCAATATAGGAGGCAGTCATGAATATTATCGTTGCAGTGGACAATAACTGGGCAATTGGAAAAAATAACAAGCTTTTGGTACGGATTCCGTCGGATCAGCAATTCTTTCGGGAGACCACGACGGGGAAGGTCGTCGTGATGGGGCGGAAGACCCTTGAAAGTTTTCCGAACGGTCTTCCGCTTAAAAACCGCACAAATATTGTGCTGACACGGAACAAAAATTATCAGGCAGGAGATGCAGTCATTGTACACTCTGTGGATGAACTGCATGAGGAATTGAAAAAATATAACAGTGAGGATATCTACGTCATTGGCGGACAGAAAATCTATGAGCTTCTGTTGGATGAGTGTGATGTGGCTCATGTCACCAAAATTGATTATTCTTATGACGCGGATGCCTATTTCCCGAATCTGGACGAGAAGCCGGAGTGGAAGCTTACGGCGGACAGTGAGGAACAGACGTATTTTGATGTGGTGTTTTCTTTCAACAAATACGAGAGAATAGGATAAAATGAGTGATTTTTTATTTAGTATCAATGTGACGCTGCCGATTTTCCTTGTGATGGTAATCGGCTGGGTGCTCAGACAGATTGGAATGCTGGACGAGCATTTTGTCACAGTTGCAAATAAATTTAATTTTAATGTGACGCTGCCGGTTATGGTGTTTCGGGATATTGCATCTGTGAATATCCGGGAGGTGTTTGACCTGAAGTTTGTGTTGTTCTGTGCAATCGCCAGCAGCATCTGCTTTTGGGGCATCTGGGGCCTGTCGAAGCTTTTTATGAAGGATGACAGCATACGGGGCGCGTTCGTGCAGGCATCTTTCCGCAGCAGCGCGGCAGTAATGGGACTTGCTTTTATCAGCAATATATATGGCACATCAGCCATGGGACCGCTTATGATTATCGGAGCCGTGCCGCTTTATAATATTTATTCCGTGATTGTGCTGACCTTTGAGGGAGAGACGGAGGATGGAAAGCGGGAGACCGGCAAGATTAAGGAAGCATGTGTTAATATTGCAAAGAACCCGATTATTATCGCGATTCTTCTGGGACTGGTGGTGGCATTTCTGGGAATTGAATTTCCGGTGATCATCGGCAAGACCATTAATTCCGTGGCGCAGCTTGCGACTCCGTTGGCATTGATTGTTATCGGAGCCGGCTTTGAAGGGAGAAAGGCGTTGGCGAAGATTAAGCCGACACTGTGGGCCTCCATCATTAAGCTGGTGATTCAGCCGTTGGTTTTTCTGCCGGTGGCAGTCTATATGAATTTTTCCGGGGAAAAGCTGATTGCGATCCTGATTATGCTTGCGTCACCCACCACACCAAGCTGTTATATTATGGCAAAGAACATGAAAAATGACGGGGCGCTGACGGCAAGCGTCGTGGTGGCAACGACACTTCTGGCAGCATTTACGTTGACATTTTGGATATTTCTGCTTCGAACCTTTGGGTTAATTTAGGAGGTTATGCAATGGACATTACAGGAAGAAAGTTATTTGTAAAGGCTCTCGAAGAGGAGGGAGTTGATACCATTTTCGGCTATCCGGGCGGAATGGTAACAGATATACTGGATGAATTATATAAGACAGATTCCGTGAATCTGATTTTGCCGAGACATGAGCAGGGGCTCATTCATGAGGCGGAGGGGTACGCAAAGTCTACCGGAAAAGTGGGCGTGTGTCTGGTGACCAGCGGACCGGGAGCAACCAATATTATTACCGGTCTGGCGGACGCACATTATGACAGCGTTCCGCTGGTGTGTTTTACCGGGCAGGTTCCTTTGGAGCTGATTGGAAATGATGCGTTTCAGGAAGTTGATATCGTGGGAATGACCAGAAGCGTCACCAAGTACGGGGTGACGGTCAGGAACCGGCAGGAGCTTGGAAGAATTATCAAGATGGCATTCTATATTGCACAATCGGGAAAACCGGGACCGGTGCTTGTGGATATTCCGAAGGATATCCAGACGGCGGTGGGACCTTCCGATTATCCGAAGCGTGTGGATATCCGCGGTTACAAACCGAATAAGGGTGTACATGTGGGGCAGTTGAAGCGGGCCTACAAGCTTTTGAAGACGGCGAAGAAGCCGTTGATTCTTGCGGGAGGCGGCGTCAATATCAGCAGGGCAAACAAACAGCTTGTGGATTTTGCCGAGGCGCAAAAGGTTCCGGTTGTCACAACCATTATGGGAAAAGGCGATATTCCGACAAACCACCCGCTTTATATCGGCAATTGCGGAATGCATGGAAAATATGCGGCGAATATGGCGGTCAGTCAGTGTGATGTGCTTTTTTCCATAGGAACCAGATTCAATGACCGCATTACCGGAGATCTCAATGAGTTTGCACCAAATGCAAAGATTGTACATATTGATGTGGATACGGCTTCCATATCCAGAAATGTGGTGGTGGATGTACCGGTGGTGGCAGACGCAGGAGTGGCACTTGAAAAATTAAACGAATGGGCAGAGCCTATGAAAACGGATAAGTGGCTGATGCAGATTCGCGCGTGGGATGAGGAAAATCCGCTTGCCATGCGGCGTGACCGTGGAATGAGTCCGCAGATGATTATGGAGCATATCAATCGCGCTTTTCCACACAGTATCTATGTGACGGATGTGGGACAACATCAGATGTGGGCAACCCAGTATCTGGAGTTGGATGAAGGAAGTCAGCTTTTGACTTCCGGGGGCCTTGGTACCATGGGATTTGGTTTCCCGGCGGCAATCGGTGCGAAGATTGCAAATCCGGACCGTGATGTGGTATGTATTACCGGTGACGGCGGTTTTCAGATGAATATTCAGGAGATGGCGACGGCAGTAACGCAGGGAGCGGCATTTCCAATCTGCGTTCTGAACAATTATTATCTCGGTATGGTGCGCCAGATGCAGGAGCTTTTCTATGGAAAGAGATACAGTGCAACCTGCCTGCGGAAACGGCCGTCCTGTCCGGCAAACTGTAAGGGACCGAATGAGGCATGTCCGCCTTATACGCCGGATTTTGTGCGTCTGGCAGAAAGCTACGGGGCATACGGAATCCGCGTGACAGACGAGAGCGGAATAGATGCTGCTTTCGCTGAGGCAAAGAAGCATACGGATGCGCCGACGGTGATTGAGTTTATGATTGCCACAGACGAACTCGTTCTTCCTATGGTAAAGAGCGGCAATCCAATGAGTGAAATGATTTTAAAGTAGGAGGTGGAAAGAATGTCTGAGATGAAAAACCGGTGGATAGCATTGTATGTGGAAAATCAGGTGGGCGTGCTCGCCAAAGTATCCGGGCTTTTTTCCGCAAAATCCTATAATTTGCAGTCTTTGACCGTCGGAACCACCGAGGATGAGACAATCTCCCGTATGACGATCTGTGTGACCAGTGATGATATCACTTTTGAGCAGATCAAGAAGCAGTTGAACAGTCTGGTTGAGGTAATCAAGGTGATTGACCTGACGGATGTACCGCTTCACATGAAGGAGATTCTCTACGCGAAGGTTACGGGACTGGATGCGGAAGGCAGAACGAGCCTGTTTCAGATTGCGGAGGTGTTTAACGCAGGTTCCGGAAATGTGCGTCCGGTAGATATGAACAGTGACAGTGTGATTCTGGAGAGTATGCTGACGGAGCACCGCAACAATGACCTGATTGCGTTTCTCAAGGCAAATTTCAAGCAGGTGTCGATTATTCGGGGTGGAGCAGTCGCTGTGGAGTCCATCAGTACGGGATGCAGGTAAATGAAAAAACAGGCTGGCATTTTCGCCAGCCTGTTTTTACTATCTTGCGAGTACTTCGACGATTTCTCCCACATACATGGTGTGCATGTCTTTGTCTGCATACCATTTTGGCATAATCTGCGAATCGGTGAAAGCATCTTCGGCAATCGGAACCGCTGCCATCTTTTTGCAGAGGAAAACCAGATTGGCTTCGTCCGGATATGGGATATCGTGACGGAATGCCGGAGTCAGATCTGCCGCAGCAAATTTGTCCTCATCCCTGCCGCTGTGGCTGCCGCAGTAATTCAGTGCGGCGCGGTAATCTTCGGATAAAAAGGAGAGAGAAAATAAGTCTCCGTTATCGATAAATTCTTTGGTATACCGGGAGTCACGGATGAAGATATAGACAACATCCTTGCCCCAGAGAACACCAACGCCGCCCCAGCTTACGGTCATCGTATTGTATTTTGCCTTGTCTCCGGCAGAGACAAGCGCCCACTCTTTTCCGATTTTGGTAAAAGGATTCATTTCCAATTCTTCGATTGGATATGGTTGAAAAGTATGCATAGGAAACCTCCTCAATGTTATAATATCTGTATTGTAACATTGAAGAAAGGGTTCCGCAAGAAGCATTTGCGTGAAGCGTCAGACGATGCGTTCGGAAGAGATGGTAATCAGCGGATATTTTTTTGTTTCACCGCGTTTGTTTTGTCCTTTTATGTATCCGCGATTGAGATCATCACTTTCGTAAAAATCCAGTACACGGTTTCGAAAGACATTCAGAATGGTTTCACTTACAATCTCGCAGTTACGCTTTTCGAGGACGGAGACAATTGTGTCGGAGTCAAGAGTTGCCATGGTTTCACTTTCCGAGAGATTTTCGGCAACCGTGAGCTTCATCATCTGCAGAAGTTCGTCTCCCTTTTCGTCTCCGTATTTTTCACAGTAGGCGCGATAGGCTTTGGAATTTTCCAGTTTGAATAAGACAACCCGGAATTCTCCGCTTCGGCAGCCGGATACGAGCTGGTCTGCATTTTTTTTGCGGTTATGCTTTTGGATAATCTCGAGAGCATCTTTTTCCACTTCCTTGAATGATTCGTTTGGTTTTCTTAAGAAATATCCCTGTCCGTGGTGAACGCCCAGTTTCAATAAAGTTTTCAGTTCTTCTTCTGTTTCGATTCCCTCCGCAACCAGTTGAATGTTTGTCAGGTTGGAAAATTCCACCAGAGATTTTACCATTGCGTATTTGGTGGTATCCTTGTCAATGTTGTGAATCAGTGCAATATCAAGCTTCAGATAGTGCGGAACGATGTCACAGATTAAATTCAGACCGGAATAGCAGAAACCGGCATCATCAATGGCAATCTGGTATTCCTGGGATTTGTAGTGGCGGATGGTGTCCTTGAAGCCATGCACGTCATCAATGGCATTTCGTTCCGTTACCTCAAAAACGATATGATTGGGATTCAGATTATATTTTTTCAGATACTGGATGGTAAAGCCGGCATGAAATTCTTTGTCGTGAATCACCATGGGGTTGACGTTTAAAAAGAGCTTTCGATCCGTATATTGCGGAGCAAGATCATGGTAAGCTTCCAGAATCCGGCTGCGGCAGAGCTGCTCAAGTTCCCATATTTTACCGTATAAACCGGCAAGATGAAAAAGCTCTTCAGAGTTTTTGATTTTCTGCGGTTCGGTAATCCGGCTTAAGGCCTCATAACCGATGATATGCCCGTCAGAGAGACAGACAATCGGTTGGAAAACCGGTTTAATACGTTGCTCCTTCAGAATATTATTAAAATCCTCTTTTAACAGTTTCATAAAATCACCTTCTCCTTTTTCAGACTGTTTACGATTGGATTCTAACACGAAGGATAAGCGGTTATCTATCAGGGTGCGGTAAAGCTCTTGTAAAGTTATGATAAAAGGTAACGACATTTCACCCGGTGCATAAAATAGTGTGAGAGACGAAAAGGGGTTGTTTTATGGACAATACCGAAAATCATGTAGACAAGGGAACCCTCCGTATTCATCTGACGAATGAATCCACAGGTACTCCGGTGGAAGGGGCAACGATTGCAATATCCTATACGGGGAATCCTTCTCAGACTTTGGAGGAGGTGACAACGGATGATTCCGGAAACAGTGAGGTGCTTACGCTTAATGCTCCACCGCTGGAATACTCCATGGAACCGAGTGAACAGCAGCCGTATGCGGAATATACGATCCATGTGCAGGCCAAAGGCTATCGGGACATTACGGTTTCGGCGATTGATATCTTTTCCGGGGAGGCGGCGACACAGGAAGTAGCGATGGAACTGGAAGATGCGCCCGGTAATCCCATTGACACGATTGTGATTCCGGCTCATACACTGTTTGGCGATTACCCTCCCAAGATACCGGAGGATGAAATCAAGCCGATGGAAGAGTCCGGAGAGATTGTACTTAGCCGGGTGGTAGTGCCGGAATATATCGTGGTTCATGATGGAACACCTTCGGATCCAACGGCGGCGAATTATTATGTGCGTTACCGGGATTATATTAAGAACGTGGCATCCTCTGAAATCTATGCCACATGGCCGGATGCCACAATCCGTGCAAATGTACTGGCGATTATGTCTTTTACGTTGAACCGGGTGTATACGGAGTGGTACCGGGGCAAGGGCTATGAGTTCACCATCACTTCCTCCACTGCCTATGACCACAAATTTATGTTTGGACGGAATTTTTTTAACAGCATTTCCCGCGTGGTGGATGAAATGTTTGAGAATTATCTGTCCAGACCGAATGTGCGCCAGCCGATTCTGACGCAGTATTGTGACGGGCAGCGGGTAAGCTGTCCAAACTGGTTGTCCCAGTGGGGAAGCAAATATCTGGGAGATCAGGGATACTCGGCAATCGAAATCCTGCGTCATTATTATGGAAATGACATGTATATCAATTCGGCGCAGGGAATCTCCGGAATTCCGTTATCCTGGCCGGGATACAATCTTGGCGTTGGTGCCACCGGGGATAAAGTACGGCAGCTTCAGGAGCAGCTTGCGCGGATTTCACGGGCGTACCCGGCAATTCCGACCATCACAGCGGATGGAATCTACGGGAACCGTACCAAGGAAGCCGTGGAAAAGTTCCAGTCCGTCTTTGGACTTCCGGTAAGCGGAATTGTGGATTATCCGACCTGGTATAAGATTTCGGATATTTATGTGGCGGTATCCAGAATTGCAGAGCTGCGGTAGTGGACAGAACGGAAAGCTTGTGGTTTAATAGATGCATATGAGAGAATGGATGGTAACAGCTAAGAGAGCTGACTTTAAGAGAATTGGAGAAAAGTTTCAGATTGACCAGGTGACGGCGCGAATTATACGAAACAGGGATCTGACGGAGGACGAGGAAATCCGTTGCTTTTTGAGCGGAACGCTGGAGGATTTGCCGGATCCGCATCTGATGAAGGATGCAGATCTTTTGACGGATATTCTGATAGAAAAAATCAGGCAGAAAGCCAGAATCCGAATCATCGGCGATTATGATGTGGACGGAGTGATGTCATCTTATATTCTGCAGCATGTGCTTACCGGTGTGGGGGCGGATGCGGATGTAGTGATTCCCCACAGAATCCGTGACGGATACGGACTGAATATCAGTCTGGTGGAAGATGCAAAAAAAGATGGCATAGACACGATTTTAACCTGTGATAACGGGATTGCGGCTTTGGATGAGATTGCTTATGCAGTCAGTCAGGGAATGACCGTGCTGGTTACCGATCATCACGCCATTCCGTTTGAGGAGACCGAAAATGGGCATAGGGAGAAAAAGAGTGCAGCGTCCGCTGTGGTAAATCCGCACCAGAGTGCATGTGCCTATCCCTATAAGGAACTTTGCGGGGCAGCAGTGGCGTGGAATGTGGTTCGTATCCTATATGAGAAGCTGGGATATCCGGACGAAAAAGCACAGGAGCTTTTGGAATTTGTGGCAATCGCAACGGTCTGTGACGTCATGTCGCTGACCGCTGCAAATCGAATTCTTGTAAAAGAGGGGCTAAAAAGAATTCATCACACGAAAAATGTGGGAATGAGAGCTCTTATCTTTGCCTGCGGAATTGAACCGGAACAGATCGAAGCCTATCATTTCGGATATATCCTGGGACCGTGTGTCAACGCAACCGGAAGACTGGATACCGCAAAAAGAGCGCTCAGACTGTTTATGACGGAGGATGAGAAAGAGGCAGCAGAGATTGCCTTTGAACTGGTTTCTCTCAACGATGAGCGAAAGGAAATGACAAGAAAAGGCGTAGAGGAAGCAAGAGAGCTCATGCAGACCGGAGTTTATGATCAGGATCCGGTGCTTGTCATTTATCTTCCGGATGTGCATGAAAGCATCGCAGGGCTGATTGCGGGACGAATCCGTGAGATGTATGAGAGGCCGGTTTTTGTTCTCACCAAAGGAGAGGAAGGCGTCAAGGGAAGCGGACGTTCCACGGAAAAATATTCCATGTATGAGAGAATGTGCGAATGCAGCGAGCTTTTTACGAAGTTTGGCGGACATCCGATGGCAGCAGGGCTGTCGCTTCCGGAGGAAAATGTGGACAGATTCCGGGAGAAAATCAATGCGCTTTGTCCACTGACTCCGGATGAGATGCAGTCCGGGATACGGATTGATGTGCCTATGCCGGTGGATTATGTGTCCGTTCCGTTGGTGCAGCAGTTTTCCCTGCTGGAGCCTTTCGGCAAGGATAATCCCAAGCCGGTTTTTGCGGACAGGAATCTTCGCATCAGAAGAATGTGGGTGATAGGAAAGAACAGAAATGTACTCAGACTCAGTATGCTTTCGGAGAACGGGCTGCCGGTGTCCGTGATTTATTTTGGGGATATTCCGGAATTCAGACGATATATTGCAGAAACTTTTGGGGAGAGGGAACTGGAACTTGCCGAGCAGGGAAAGAAAAATGCAATTGTTTTGTCGATGGTATATTTTCCGAAGATTGATACATATGGCGGAACGGAAAGCCTGCAGTTTGAAATGAAATTTTATCGTTGAAAAACCCTACCATGCATTGTAAAATAGTAAATATGGAGGAATAAAAATGTT
>JAQXZD010000107.1 GCA_029227035.1 Lachnospiraceae bacterium | reverse complement strand
ACACGATAAAAGGCATGAAAAAAGAGAAGCAGGAAACACTTCTCCGAATCGCTAAAGTTCTATAATTTATTGCATGAATATTTCCAATAACAATTTCATCATCCATTTTACACCAAGAATGAATCCTGCTCTTTCGGATTGAATGGAAATGCTATACAACTTTGATTTCAGTTCTTCCAATTCTTGTTCATTATAAAGATTCTGATATGGCTGTACTAATCGATTTACTTCTTTATCCAGTTCCTTTCCTAAATTTATGGTTTCATCTTCGTAGCAGACAATAGTATCATATATTTTCTTTAATAAAGCATTCATTTTTAGACCTCCGTGGTATAATTATAAAAAGTGAGAATATGTATCATTTCGTACATTTGCTCATAAGTCATTTGTTTCCAATCTCTTAGCTGATAAAGTTCTAACAGCAGGAAATAGAAAAATTCTTTTGTGATGCGCTTTTGCCTAATCAACCGACACAATATTTTATATTGGGTTGTTGTAAAACTGGTTGGTATTATTTTTTCATTAGAACGTACATTTTCAAGAATCAATGTTTTTGTATCAAAATTAATAAGTTTCATAAAATCAGCTCCTTTCTTCACATTCTTCATAACAGCTACACCAAGAACAATAAAGTTGGTCACATTCACCCCAAATAAAGCCGTCAACAATGATTGGTTTGCAGGTGGTAAGAAATTCGGGACAGCTACCACACGGGCTATTGTATTGACTTACTTCTTGATAATTCTTCATGCACATAAGATTCACCAGCCTTTCTAAAATACATGATTCATAACATCAACGATAATTGCGCCAAAACTATCTGCTTCGATATTTACCTTACGTGTACCATTACCCTTGAACCGAATTAGAACATGACTATCATCGATGAGAGAGAGTCCAATTACATCAAGGTTTGCGGATAATAGTGTTGCTTCAAATATTGCGATAAAATCTTCTTTTTTCATGTTCTTCACACTCCTTTAATTTAATGAATATTGATATGATTGCTTTTTAACGGTCTGTGAGCCGTACTTTGCTCGAATATCATTTAGCGGTATCTCTTTTTTGTGGTGTCTGCGATATGGTTCGCTATGCCACACCCACGATTTTTTCTTACTGCACCACGTAAAACCAAGAGCTTTTAACTGGTCTTTGTACTGGTAGCATTCAAAGCACCATATCCAAGAGCCGATAACCTCAATCGTCATGTTATAGCCAATGATTTCATTCAGAATAGCCTTAAATTGCTCGTTTTCTTCTTCACTGTAAGAATTAGCAGTTGAACTATTTTCCTTGCTTAAAATGGCAAATAAAGCGTCATATTCCGCATTTATTTCCTGCATATCCGATACATTTCCTCCATTATCGGGATGGTGCTTTCGCAAAATTTCTCGATATAATTTTCGAAGTTCATCAACTGTTGTTACGTCCTTAAACCATTTCATCATCATTGTCTTGCTCCTTTCTTAGATAACATTCATCAAACCACTGTGAAAAATATTGTTCCTCTTGTTCCTCGGTAATCAGATACCACCAAGGACATTTCTTGTGTAACCATTCATCAAATTCTTGTTTCATCATTTGTAAAACTCCTTTCTTTTATAAAAATGAACGTAAAAAATAAGCCTTTTAAAGTCTTGCTTAGGACATAAAAAAAGAACCTTATATAAAAGATACCTAGGTTCGTAACTAAAGAATTATTTCAAGAACCATTAACCAACTGGCTCTCAAAATTTTATTAAATTTTTGCTATATAAAGGCGGATTTATTATATGATTATCAAAGAGTATTCAAACATTCCTTTCTGTAATTGTTATACTTTATCTGTTTGGTTTATCCAGTATTTTCAAGGTTTTTAGAGTTCCAACGACACAACCTCCGCCTGGGGAGCGGAGGATTTTCAGCAAATTATGGAGATCCTGGATAAGCATAAGGTGAAGGTGACCTTTTTTATGACCGGCGGCTGGGTAGAAGATAATCCGGACTGTGTGAAGGAACTGGTGGAGAAAGGGCATGATCTGGGGAACCACAGTGAACATCATTACGATATGACCACGATTTCCAATGCAGAGAAGGAAGAAGAGATGAAGCTGGTGCATGACCGCGTAAAGGAACTGACCGGTTATGAGATGGAACTGTTTCGCCCGCCCTATGGAGCCTATGACAATGATGTAATCAAGACGGCCTATCAGTTGGATTATTATCCGATACAGTGGTCTGTGGACAGTCTTGACTGGAAGGATTATGGAGTGGATTCCATCATAGATACGGTGTGCAACCACAAGGCTCTGGGGCCGGGGGCAATTATTCTCTGTCATAATGGGGCAAAATATACAGCACAGGCGCTGGATACCATGCTGACGCAGCTTGAAGAAAAAGGGTATACAGTGGTACCAATTTCGGAATTGATTATGAGAGAAAATTATCATATGGATGTTGCCGGAAAACAGGTTGCAGACGAGTGAGATTGCAACCTGTCTGGCTTTGGAGAAGTTAGCGACGAAGCATTTTTGCCATGATACGATCGACAGCCTTATAAGGTAATTTTGCCATAATAAAATCAGGCACCAGCCTGCGTCCAGGCTGATAATAGATGGCATTTTTCTTTCGATAAATTGCATGACGGACAGAATTCACAACCAATAAAGGCGTTTTTTCTTTTGAAATTGGGGCGCGGTGAAAAGCTGCTTCCAGCATAGGAACTGCATATTCCACAAAATCCGAATTGCGCGTTTCTTTGTAGCGCTCAAAATCTCCTATGTCCTTTATAAATGCCTGAGACTGAATAGCTCCCGGCTGCACGATTGCCACCCGGATGCCGTATGGCTGTAACTCGCGTCTCAGGCAATGAGAAAATGCCTCAATTGCCCATTTACTGCTATGATAAGCAGACCAGAAAGGAAAAGCATAATTGCCGGCCTGTGAACTGACATTGATAATGATTGGATTCCTGACAGACTTTTTCACGAGCGGATAAAAGGCTTTTATGGTCTGAACATGTCCGAAAAAGTTTATTTCCAATACCTTTCGAAAATAATCCATATCCCGATCCATAACGGCGCCCCATCCGGTGACTCCTGCATTGTTGATTAAAACGTCAACATGCCCTTTTTCATTTTCTATTTTTTTCACAGCTTCCTGGATCTGCTCCGGGCAGGTAATGTCCAGCTTGATACCTGTAATATTAGGGATTGCTGACAGCTTTTCAATATCTTCCTCTTTCCTTGCCCCGGCATATACCTCATTTCCGTCGGCCGCCAATTCAGTTGCAAGGCTGTAACCAATTCCCGTTGATGCGCCGCTGATTACCACAACTAACTGTTCTCTTTTCATAGGATAACCTCCGTATCTAATGTGTCACACTTGTAACTTCTGTGAAACGATTATATAATTGTAAAAAGATATTTACAAGGGAAGGCACTAATGTGTTACACATTCGCTGCATTTGTAACTCTTAATCTCCAACAGGAAAGGAACACAGTATGAATACAACCAACGGAAAAATCGCAGAACAATCAAAACAAAAAATCATGGAAGCTTTGCTGTCTGTCATGGAGCAGTATGATTATAAAGAAATTACCATCACCCAGATTTCCCAAGAAGCAGAGCTGTCCAGAAAAACCTTTTACCGCCTGTTTCCGGATAAGGAGGCAGTGTTGAAGTTGTATTTTGAAGGACTTTTTACGGAATGTCTTACGCAGATAAAAGCGCAGGATATTCATCATTATTGGGAAGTGGTTCAGATGTATTTTGACTTTTGGGAGTCGAAAAAAGATATCCTGCTTCTGTTTAAAAAAAATGCGCTTCTGCCGTTTTTGTTCGAATGTGTATATGAACATTCATCAGATGTGTTTGCTTATGTCCGCTCCACGGAAACGGTAAATACTTTTTCGCGCCAGCTTCCGTATCTGCTGGCTTATGCCGTGGGCGGTATGCACAGCATGCTGTTGAAATGGGTTGAAAACGACATGGTCATTCCGTCATCTGAATTGATTCAGAGCCTCAAAAAGGGGTTGATGTCACCGGATATTTAAGAGCGTAATGAAAAAGAGAAAAGCATCAAACAGAAGAAAAATGGTTTCTTCTGTTTGGTGCTTTTTACATTATAGCGTGAAATTATTCGGTGCAAGTTATTCTTTTTTGTCGAGTCAGTTCACGGAGAGCCGCGATAAAAACATCCAGTTCATCATCTGTACATGAATTTATGAGCAGATTTAGTTCGTTTTTTCGCTTTGTATGTTCATATGTTTCATTGGTGAGCAGAAGGGCATCCAAAGAAAAATGAAGTACCGAGGCCAAAGCAAAGAGTACTTCTATGGATGGTTTTCGGTGTTCACTTTCAATATGCTTCAAATGAGTCGGGGTTATTTGTACCAGTTCTGCAAGTTGCTCCTGTGTCATATGATTGTCAATTCTTGCCTGACGAATTGTATTTCCTAATAATCCTTGTTCCATAGGTCTCTGTCCGCTCCTTTTTGAATAGCATAAAGTTATTATTACCAGTTGAAAATTAGCTATAAGAGATATATAATATCTCTAAAAGAGAACTTTACAGAGGAGGAGTAAGATGAGCAAATATTGTGAAAAATGTAAAAAGGAATTTGACAATGAAAACGCAGGCTTTTGTCCGATTTGCGGAACTCCGCTTGTGGAGGGCATGCAGGAAGAAAGAGAGGAAGTTTTAGTAGAGGAAGAGCATAAAAAATTGACGTTTCAAAAGAAAAAAATGTTGAGTTATTTAGTGTATCGGCAGACGGATACAGAGGTGGAAATTGACAATCAAGTAATCCATTTTTCACAGACAATAAAGAAATTATTTAGGAAGTCACGAAAAACGGAAGATAATATTTTGTTATCACAGATTCAGGAAATCGGGATAAAAACAAAAATGGATTTTTGGGATACCTTGTATGGAATTATTTTTATTGTTCTTGGCTTTTTTTATCCAGTATGGTTTTTGGTAGCAGCACTCTTTTTATTTTGTGGATATGGGAAAGTTATTAAAATAAAGAAACTGGATGGCAAAGAATATATTATTCCGGCGAAAATGAACTCGGAAGATGTTCAGCAATTATTGGCTGTTGTAAAAAGGAACTAAAGAGAGGTTAATTTTGAATTACGGAAGGAGAAGCTTAGATGTATTGTCAGAATTGTGGAAAAGAGAATGAGGAAAATTCGAAATTTTGCTTATATTGTGGTGCTACATTGATGAATGAAAATAATATGAATTCCAAAGTAAATGAAAACAATGTAAAACCCAAAAAGAAAAAAATATGGATAATCCCGCTTATTTTGGGAGTTTGTATTCTGCTTTTATTGTTTTTTTGCTTGATAGGCGGAGGTGATAATGAGCAGACAGATGAAATAATTACCAAGTTAAGTAAGCTGACAAGTGTTACACAAGAGGAGGAGAGCTTCTTATTTAGTTATAACGATACATGGGTGATTAATTATAATGAAACGGCTCAGACTGTGAAAATTAAAGAAGAAAATATATATGATTGTATTTCTGAGAGTTTTGAAAGTGAAGAAATAGGAAATGATGGGGAGTTTTTATATAATTGGAATGAAAACGATTTATTTGTACAGGTCGATTGTGAGGATAAGGAAGGACATGTAAGTACGATTAACTATTCTTTGGACAAAGAAAAGTGGACTTTGTTGGTTGACGATGAATGGTATGATGTTACGGATGAATTTCAAGAATATCTGGATGATTATGGTATCGCAGATATCATGAAACAAGATGTGAAGTCATTTGAGAAGGACTTGGAAAGTGCAGGTCTTTCGGTGGATGACCTTATGGTATTGGATTATGATGATATCGTGCAGTATTATAAAAATCACCCTGAGATGATAAGTGAAGAAGCAAAGGAAGAAACATCGGAATCAAGCGAATCGGAAAAAACAGAAGAAAATGAAGAGGACAATATATCGCAGAATAATGATTCTCCAATAGGACAAGTGATTTCATTTTGTCAGAATGGAGATGAGAATAATTCCGCAGAGTTGCAGATAGTAGATTGTTATCAAGATTACGATGGAATGTTACAAAAAGATTTTATTGTTATTCATGTGCATGTGAAAAATACTGGAAATAGTGATATTGATATTGGACCGGCAGATTTTTCCATGTATGGAAATAATGAAATTTTAGAAATGAGCTATGTAGAGCGTACTTCATTACCTAGAGCATTTATCTCACCAGGACGAGAAGTAGATGGTACAGTTGGATTTGAAGCTAATAATTTTCAATTGGATACAGTAGAGTTAGAGTTTGCAGAAATGAGTATTCCACTGAAAAATGATAAGATAAATGTTTTTGAAGAACAACTGGTAGAAGATGAAAATGAGGATTATAATTCTGTTATTACAGCAGAATTTGTCAGGGAATCTTTAGGAGTTCCAGAAGATGCGGATGTTGCAATTTTATATAGTGAAGAATATTATTGGGATGCAGGTGGAATCACTGTAGTTGATGTTGGGATTGAAGGATCCGGAAAAGATGAAGGACACTTTGCAAGTGCAGCGTTTGATGTCTCTACGGGAGAAATGGCCAACAATATTTATATGTGGGATTGAGACAAACAATCTAATAATAAAGGATTTGCGAAAAACTTTTCGCAAGTCCTTTATTTTATATGGCGATAATGCCGAATAACCGCGTTGTTTCTGAAAATGAATTTTGTCATTCTGATTGTAATGATAGACTATTGACAAAAACATATCATTGAAATAAAATGATGATAGAATAAAATGAAAAGTCTATCATACAATAAATTGCAGGAGGTTAAATCTATTGAACATTACGAAATCTGATGTTGAACAATATCTGTCGGATGTGTTTACTGCTGTTAATGAAGGAAGATATCAGATATCACCACGACAGAAAAATCAAGATATATACATAGATTATGTGTTTACAGAAGAAGATGCGAAAAAAGTAATTCTTTCCCTGACAGTGTATGATTTTTCAGAGGCAGTGCAGAATGACCACCCGCAGCATCCGGAAGAAATTCTTTATATATTTGGTAAGGATATTAAGCTGATGCCAAGATATGGTGATTCAGAGGAGATAGTTTCGTTATATATTAAGTTTAATAAATTAACCAATCAGTATGTGATTGTTATTTCATTTCATAAGCAGGAATATCCATTAACTTACAAATTTAAGTGATTTAAACAGATGGAGATTAAAAAGGAGGACGCAAAAATGCCAAAGGAGAGAACACAATTCTGCATTGGATGCAGAGAGGAAACAACGTATCGAATACAACCTGTTTCGTGCAGAAAATGTATTAAAGATAAGGAGTATGAATTTGTAATTGCAGAGGCTGTTTGTGAAAAATGTGGAGAAGCAGTGAATATTCCGGGGCTCATGGATAGGAATGCGCAGGAGGTTGACAGACAGTATAGATTACAGGAAGGAATTGTTAGCATTGATGATATTTATGATTTGATGGAAGTTTATAAAATTGGTAAAGCTCCATTGTCTTTAGCATTGGGATTTGGAGAAATTACAATTACCAGATACCTTTCAGGTCAGGTTCCGTCAAAAGAATATTCAGATATTATTAAAAAAGCTTTGGAATCACCGGCATTTATGATTGAAAAGTTGAATGAGAACATAGACAAAATTGGTGAAACAGCTTATAAGAAGGCGATGAATGCGGCAAAAGAGGTAGAACCATTGTTTGCATTGTCTGAAAAAATGTTATTGACAATTTCATATATCTTTAAAAAAGCAGAAGAAGTTACACCGCTTGCATTACAGAAAATGCTGTATTTTATTCAGGGCATTTATATGGTTTTGTTTGGAGTGGAATTATTTGATGAAGAATGTGAAGCATGGGCGCACGGACCGGTGTTCAAAGATGTATATGAAGTATTTAAAACCTTCAAATATAATCCGATCGATGATACACGATTTTCGATGCTTCAAAATAGATTTAAGGAATTATCGGATAATGAAAAAAAAGTGATAGATTTGGTAGTAGAATCCTTTGGAATATATAGTGGAAAAACACTGGAACAGATTACGCATGGGGAAACCCCATGGAAGGATGCCAGAATAAATTGTTTGCCGGGAGAACCCTCTAATGAAGTAATACCGAAAAAATCCATAAAAAAGTATTTCTCAGAAGTCGCTAAAAATTATGAAATAGACAGTGTTGATGGAATAAAAGAATACATCAGCAGTAGATTACAAACGGTATAAGTTGTTGTAAGAGAATCAACAGACTTTTCGCAAGTTCTTTATTTTGTATGGCGATAATGCCGAATAACTGCGAAAAAAAGCAAAAAAAATCTGTCATAATAGCACATACTATGGTATACTGAAATTGGTTATGGGTTCCGTAGTATAGAAATGGAACGAATAAGAACGAAAGAGGGAGGAATTTGAGGATGGAGTATAGTATTGGAAGTAGTGTCAGCAGAGATCCGCAGCAATGCGTGAATGAAGCTACGGCAAAGTTTCAGAATCCGAAGCTGATTCTGTTTTTTTTCGCAGGTTGAGGGGTTTGAAGAGTATACAAAGCTGATCCATGAGAAATTTCCGAAGAGTGTCTGCATGGGTGCGACTGCAATCGCAGCATTCAGTAAGAGTGGAGCGGATAAGCAGGGATTAAAGGCAATGGCCTTTGAGAGCGGAATTACCTGTGCCGCGGATGTACTGGAGGATGTAGATAAGTATCCGATTAAGTATGCCAACCGTGTAAAGCGTTGTGTGGATGCGGTAAGAAATACACAGAATACCATTTGCCTTGAATTTACAACGGCGTTTCTTTGTGCGGAGGAGTCCGTGCTTTCCGCGCTAAATACAGTTCTGTTGGATAAGAATATTCCGGTGTTTGGCGGAACGGCGGGAGATCCGGGGACGGCAATCGGGACGAAGGTATCCCTGAATGGACGTGTGTGTGAGAAGAGTGCGGTATTTGCCTTGATTCATAACGAAAAAGGCAAGGTAAGAATTTTTCGGGAAAATATCTATGAACCGGTTAACGGACATGTTCTTACTGCCACAAAAGTCAATGCAGCCACCAGAACGGTATACGAATATAATCACAGACCGGCAGATGCGGTATATGCGGAAGAGCTTGGGGTGTCAAAGGATCAGATAACCAAGTATTTTGATACGAATCCCATGGGACGTGTCGTGGGTGATGATATGTATATTACGGCGAACTGTGCACTGACGGATAATCATGGAATCACTTATCACGCCCAGGTTTATGAGAACTCCAGAGTAGAGGTGTTGAGACCGGCGGATTATAAGCAGATAGTTTCCGAGACAATGGAAAAAATAAAGAGTGAGATACCGCATCCTTCTTTTTCCATTATGTGCCACTGTCTGGCGAGGACGCTGTTGTTTGACAGTGAAGGTTATCTCCAGGAGTATGCGAGAGCCATGGGAAATGTGCTTGGGGAATATATTGGTTTTTCAGGTTATGGCGAGCAGGCGGGTGAGCAGCAGTTTAACCAGACGATGATCGTTGCGGTATTTGAGTAAGAGAGGAGTAAAGAATGGGCATTTTTAAGAAAAAGGAAACACAGGCGGAAGCTATGCAGGAGCAGGTGAAGCTGGAAAACATAAAGCGTGAGCAGGAGGAGAGCAAGGAAAGCCTGAAGGAAGGAGTACAGTTCCTTGTGAAGCGCATTGACCAGTATATGGCGCAGGAGGTGGATCTGTCCGCCAGTATGGATGCTATCGAAAATTGTACTCAGACCACCAGGGAGTATCTGAACCAAAGCAATGAACTCCTTGAAGTAATCAGCCGGAATTATCAGGAGTTCAACGGATTCGCAACGCAGATTGATGATGTGATGAATGAATCGGATCAGAAGATTGAAGAGTCCAGCAAAAGCATGGAGCTTCTGACAACGCAGATTGAGAATTCGAAGGAACAGCTTTCAAATATGACAACGACCTTTGAACAGTTCGAAAATGATTTTACCAATATTACGAATCTGACAGCGGATATCACGGGAATCTCGTCAAGGACGAACCTTTTGGCACTGAATGCTTCTATTGAGGCAGCCCGTGCGGGAGAAGCAGGACGGGGATTTGCGGTTGTGGCAGACCAGATCCGGGAACTGTCCGCGTCCACAGCATCTCTGGTCAGCGGAATTGAAGAGTCAATTATGCAGCTTAAGGAATCGCTTCAGAGTCTTCAGGGAGAGATTGGAAGAACTTCGGATATGATGAATTCCAATATTGCATATGCCGGAGAATTAAAAGAATCCATGGGAGAAGTGAGGGATTGTTCAGGACAGGTCCGGACAGTCGGAACGAATATTGTGGGCGCCATTCAGGAGACCAGTGCACAGATTGACAGTGCGGTGGGCGGGATGAGTTCCATAGAAGATGCCGTGAGTGGAATTGATGCACAAGTGGATGGATTAAATCACAAGAGCAGCGAGAAAAATACTGCGCTCTGTGAGATTAGTGATGTTTTACGACAGATTAATACCATGCTTCAGGAATAGAGCAGGGAATTAAGGGGGAAGCCAAATGAAAAAGTCAGTTTGTAAAAGAGCAGCGGCAGTGGTGCTGAGTATGGTGCTGCTGGGAGGCTGCGGAAGTGATGCAGTGGAAGATTATGCAACGAACGAAGGCTATGAGGAAACCACGGAGGCCGGTGAGGCAGTGACCACCGGAATAGCCAGGGAAGATATCAAGGTTGGAGTTCTGTATATCGGAGATCCGGAGGACGGAAGCGGATATAATTATACGCACGATCTGGGAATCAAAGGAATGCAGAAAAATCTCGGACTTGAGGATGAACAGATTGAAAGAGATATTATTGCAGATTCCGATACAGAAGAGATTAAAACGGAGATAAAAAACCTGATTGATGATGGCTGTAATGTGATTTTTGCCACGAGCTGGGGCTATATGGAGGCAACGGCAGAAATGGCGGAGGAATATCCGGATGTCTATTTTTCCCATGGAACCGGATATATGTCCAACGGCAAGAATTTTAACAACTATTTCGGAAGAATTTATCAGGCACGTTATCTGAGCGGAATTGTGGCAGGAATGAACACAAAGACAAATAAGATTGGATATGTTGCGGCGCAGGACTCATCCAATTCCGAGGTTACCGGAGGAATTGATGCGTTTGCACTTGGAATTGCTTCCGTGAATCCGGATGCAAAGGTATATGTTTCCGTAACCAATAGCTGGTACGATCCGGATAAGGAGAAGCAGGCATCGAAAGAACTTCTGGATATGGGCTGCGACGTTATGGCACAGCATTGTGACACCGCGTATCCGCAGACTCTTGCGGAAGAGCGGGGAGTATATGGAATCGGTTACAACTCCGATATGAGTAAAGAGACACCGGATTCCTGCCTGACCAGTGTAATCTGGAACTGGAGTGCTTATTATACGACTGCGGTTCAGAGTATTATTGATGGCACCTGGGACGGTTCCAATTACTATGGCGGTATGCAGGACGGCCTGGTGGAGATCACGGATCTGGCTTCCTTTGCGGCGGAAGGAACCGCAGAAAAGGTGGATGAAGCGACCGCAAAGATCTTAAGCGGCGAATGCAATGTGTTTGACGGTGTGATAAAAACGAATACAGGAGAGACCGTCGGAACGGAAGGCTCAACACTGTCAGATGAGGACATTATGGGTGGAATCAACTGGTACTGTGAGAATGTGGTAGTCTTGGAGTGATTGGGGGTACGAAAGATGAGTTTACGAAAGAAAATGCTGATAAGTTCGCTTATGCCGGTACTTCTTCTGGCACTTATTGTAGTAGTCATTGCGAATACTGCAGTGAGAAGCACATTGATTGACCGGGTGCAAAGTTCTCTGGAGGGAACAGCGGTGGCAACACTTGCCGCTTACGACCAGAACAGCGGAGATTACATTCAGGCAAAAAACGGAGATATCTGGAAAGGAAGTTACAATATTTCCCAGTCGGAGGAACTGCTGGATACGATCAAGGAGCGCTCCGGAATGGAAGTGACTTTTTTCTACGGAGACCAGCGTATCATGACTTCTGCAGTGGATAAAAACGGAGAGAGAATTCTCGGTTCGCCGGCAGGAGAAAAGATTGTCGATGAAGTCCTGAAGAAAGGAAATACTTATTTTACGGATAAAGTATCCATAGACGGAACCTTGTATTATGGTCTGTATGAGCCTGTATACCAGAGCGGAAACGATACACCTGTCGGTATGGTTTTTGCGGGAACCAACAGGGCAGAGACTTTAAAAGGCATTACCAGGATTATTGCAATGCTGGCAGGAACCATTGTACTGCTTATGCTGGGATGTGTGGCAGTGATTGTTCCGGTTACGAATTCCATTTCCAAGCGGCTGAAACGGAATATTACAAATGTGCAGGCGGTGGCAAATGGAAAACTGGATGTGGCAATCGACCGGAAGGATTTAAAACAGAAGGACGAGACCGGAGACCTGACACGGGCAGTGCAGAGTCTGCAGGAAGGACTTCGCAACATTATGGGAGGAATCAGGGAGAATGCCGAGCATCTTCTGAGTGCCTCCAATGCTCTTGACCAGACCGCAGGACAGACTTATGAAAATATGAATAATGTGCAGTTGACGGTGGAAGATATCACAAACAATGCAACTTCACAGGCGAAGGACACACAGGATGCCTCTGCGAACATCAATCACATGGGAGAGCTGATTATCGGGGCAAGCCGGGAAGCGGATTTCCTGAGCGGTTGTGCGGACAGCATGCATGAGTCCAGCGACCAGGCGGCTGAGACCATTCGGGATTTGAAAGAATGCAGCAGTGAGGTGGAGAATGTTGTGGAGATGATTGCGGAACTGACCAGGCAGACCAACGATTCCGCCGCACATATCAAGGATGCATCCGATTTTATTTCAGAGATAGCAGACCAGACGAATCTGTTGGCGCTGAATGCCAGTATTGAGGCGGCGCGTGCAGGGGAAGCAGGAAAAGGCTTTGCGGTTGTGGCATCGGAAATCCAGACCTTGGCAGAGCAGTCCAACAATGCCAGCAGCAGTATTGACGGTACGGTAAACGAACTGATTGGCAATTCTGAACGTGTGGTTCAGGCGATGGAGCATATGCAGGAGGTCATCACCAGACAGAGAACGCATATTGACACGACCGCAGATACTGTGGATCATGTAATGGAAGAGATTCAGTCTTCCATTCAGGGAATACACCGGGTGGAGAAGCAGGCCAAGGAGCTGGAGGCAGCCCGTGGCGAAATCGTTCAGATTATTCAGAACCTTTCAGAGATTGCCGAGAACAATGTGGCAAGTATGGAAGAGACAACGGCAGCCGTTACAGAGCTGCATGATGAGTTTGAGACGGTGGAGACCGCAGCGGATAAGTTGAGACAGATGGCGGACAGCCTGACACTGAATGTGGAGAGTTTTGGAGATTCTAAGATATAGCTTGCAGACGTGTCTTGTGAAAATGCCTGAGTAGTATTATAATAATACAGGAAACAGATCATACTAGTACTCAGAGGAGATGAATGACATGACAGATACAGGTGTGTTGATTTTTATAGGTGTGATAGTAGGAGTTGCGGTTCTTGGTGCGATTATTGCGGTGATTGCGGCGGTGTCGGGCGCATCTGCGGCAATCGTGGACGAAGAGGACGGACAGGAAGAAGAGTAAGAGTAAGAGAAAGAGAGCTGTGGCAGGACTGCAGCTCTTTTTGTTTGATGGGAAAAAGGAGAACAGGATGGAGAATATACTGGCCAATATTGAATTGTGGTTGAATTATATCGTGGAAATCTGCACGGTGGTGCTGGAGATGCTTGGTGTTATTGTGCTGGTTTTTACGGCGGTAAAGGGGTTTGTGCAGTGGATTAAGCATAAGGCAACCCTGCGGCTGGATCTGGCACAGGGAATTGCACTGTCACTGGAATTTAAGATGGGAAGCGAAGTGTTGCGTACCGTTGTGGTTCGAGAATGGGCAGAGCTTGGAATTCTGGGCGCGGTGATTCTTCTCCGCGGACTGCTGACCTTTTTGATTCACTGGGAGATTAAAAACGAAGAAAAAGCAATCAGTCAGAAAAAATAAAATATTTCTAAAAAAAGGAGAAAATAACCCGGAAATCACTTGTAAATGAAAACCCGTTGCGTATAATGAAACATGCAACTGACTGACCGGTCGGTCAGTCGAATTATAGGGAGGATAAACAAGATGATTTCAAAGTACAGTGTAAAAAAGCCATTTACCGTACTGGTAGGTGTGATACTTGTAATCGTGCTTGGCATTGTGTCCTTGTCAAGGATGACAACGGATTTGCTGCCGGACATGAGTTTTCAGTACGCGATGGTTGTAACCACAGATATGGGTGCGAGCCCTGAAAAGGTGGAGACTGATGTCACCGCACCGATTGAGTCGGCGATGGCTACGACCTCTAATATCAAGAAGGTCAGCTCAATCTCATACAACAGCTATTCTATCGTAACACTTGAGTATGAGCAGAATGCCAATATGGACTCGGTTGTCATTGAGATACAGCAGAAGCTGGATCAGATATCCGGACAATGGGATGATAAAGTCGGGACACCGATGATTATGAAAATCAATCCGGATATGATGCCGGTGCTTGCGGCGGCAGTAGATGCGGATGATATGGATGCATCGGAGCTTTCGGATTATGTGGAAAACGAATTGGCACCAACCATTGAAAGTCTTGAGGGTGTGGCTTCTGTTAATACAACCGGACAGCTTGAAGAGAATGTCCAGGTTACCATGAACCAGGACAAGATTGATGCGCTCAATAAGAAAATCCGTAAGAGCATTGACAAAGAGTTTGATGATGCCCAGGGAGAGATTGACAGCGGCAAGAATAAGATAGAGAGTGGAAAGAATGCAATTGATTCCAACAAGGATAAGCTTACCTCCGCGATCAACCAGGCAATGGATCAGAAGGATCAGTTGTATGAAACGGAAGAAGATTTAAATAAGCAGCTTAAGGATTTGAAGAAACAGAAGAAGTCCTTGACAAAGATTCAGGAAGGAATCAATGCCTTCATGGAATCAGATTCTTATACCGGACTTACCGTTATGCTGAAAGAAAATCCGCAGGCGGCAGAGCTTCCGGAGGTGCAGCAGCAGATTGCACAGTTAAATGAAGTAGTCAAGACGCAGTTTTCCGGCTTGAAAGCATTGGGAATTCAGGTGAAGACTTATGAAGACCTGCCAAATGCTGCCGCAGAAGTAGGAAAGCTTTTGACCAAGGTAAATACAGGAATTACAACAATTGAAAGTGCACTGGAAAAAGTGGAATCCGGCAAGGTTACCATGTCTTCCGCACTGGATACATTGAACGCAAATGCAGCACTTGCAGCGCTTCAGATTGGTTCAAGTTCCGCAGAACTGACCACCGCTTCCTCTTCATTGGATACGGCACAGACCGATCTGGATACGGCAAAAGAAAATGCATATGATTCTGCAGATTTGAACACGGTACTGACACAGGAGACCTTGGCAAATCTGTTTAGTGCGCAGAACTTTGATATGCCGGCAGGTTACGTTATGGACGGAAACACCGAGTATCTGGTTCGTGTGGGAGAATCCGTAGAGAGCGTTGAAGAGTTAAAGGAGCTTCCGCTTCTGGATCTTGGCATGGACGGAGTGGATACCATTCGTTTATCGGATGTGGCAGACGTAGAGATGCAGGACAACTCGGATGAAACTTATGCCGTAATCAACGGAAATCCGGGAATTATGCTTTCCATGGAAAAACAGACCGGTTATTCCACCGGAGAAGTAACGGACCGGATTCTGGATAAATTTGATTCTCTGGAAAAGGACAATGAGAATCTTCATCTGAATGTACTGATGAATCAGGGCGTGTACAGCGACATGATTGTGAACAGCGTTGTACAGAATATGATTTTTGGTGCGATTCTTGCAATTTTTGTATTGCTTTTGTTCTTAAAAGATGTCAAGCCAACTATTATCATTGCCTGCTCAATTCCGCTTTCTGTTGTTGCGGCAGTGGTATTGATGTACTTTACGGGAATTTCCATGAATATCATTTCCATGTCAGGACTGCTTCTTGGCATTGGTATGCTTGTGGATAACTCTATCGTTGTAATCGAGAATATCTACCGGTTGCGTGGCGAAGGATATTCGATCAGGAAAGCAGCGGTGGAAGGTGCCGGACAGGTTGCGGGTGCCATTGTGGCATCAACCCTTACCACCGTCAGCGTGTATGCACCGATTATCTTTACAGAGGGAATTACCAGACAGTTGTTTGTGGATCTGGCACTGACGATTGCGTTTACGCTTCTGGCCAGTCTGGTGGTGGCACTGACATTCGTGCCTGCGCTTTCTTCCGTAATGCTGACCAGAACAAGGGAAATTCGTCATCCGTGGTTCGATTCCTTCAAGGAAGCCTACGGAAGATTTTTAAAGACCTGCCTGCGATTTAAGCTGGTTGTATTCCTTGTGGCGATTCTGCTCCTTGTGGGAAGCATGTTTTTATCGCTGTCAAAGGGTATGAATTTTATGGATATGGATATGGAATCCAACCAGATATCGGTTACCGTTGCGCCGAAAGAAGATGAGAAACTCACTTTTGAGGAATTGAAGGAGAGATCCAATCAGGTCATTGACAAGGTGACGGATATTGAGGGAGTTGAGACAGTCGGCGCCATGGCGGGCGGCAATTCTACCATGAACCTGATGAGTGGCGGAAATGAAAGCGTCAGCATGTATATTCTTCTGGATGAAGAGTCCGATGTGAAGTCTTCCGATGTGGAAAAAGAAATTGCAGAGCGTACCAAAGATATAGACTGTGAGGTTACAACAAGTGCATCGGCAATGGATACGGGAAGTGTTTTTGGAGAAGGCTTGTCCATCAATATTGAGGGAAATGATCTGGATACACTTCAGACACTGGCAGCGGATGTTGCGGATATCCTGAAGAAGACGGAAGGAGCTGTGGATATTGAGGATGGTTTGGATACAGCCAGCCCGCAGTTGACCATATCCGTGGATAAGGAAAAGGCTGCCGAATACGGGCTTACGGTTGCACAGGTATACCAGCTTGTGTATGACAAGATGGCAGACAGCAGCAGTGTGACCACAATTTCCACAGATATTAAAGACTATGAGGTTTATCTGCAGACAGAGGATCAGTCAGATCCGAAGCTGTCCGATATCAAAAAGATGACTTTCGAATATACCGACAAGAAGGGAAAAGTCAAAGACATCCCTCTGACAAAAATCTGCACCATGGAGGAGGGAACAACCTTAAGCACCATCAGCCGTGAGGCACAGACCAGATATCTGACGGTATCCTGCAATGTGGACGAGGACCACAATGTTACCCTGCTGAGTGATCAGGTACAAAAAGAGATTGACAAGCTGGATGTTCCGGAAGGATATAAGATTGTGATGACAGGTGAAGATGAGACAATCAATGATTCCATGGGGCAGCTTGGACTGATGTTGGTACTGGCGGTTGTATTTATCTATCTGATTATGGTGGTACAGTTCCAGTCACTGACCTCACCGTTTATTATCATGTTCTCCATTCCGCTGGCATTTACCGGAGGATTCATAGCCCTGCTTCTGACGGGACAGGAACTGAATGTAATGTCCATGCTGGGATTTATTATGCTGGCAGGTCTGATTGTAAATAATGGTATCGTTCTGGTGGATTACATCAATCAGGCACGAAAAGAAGGCATGTCCAAGAAGGAAGCGATTATTGAGTCAGGAAAGACCAGAGTACGTCCGATTCTTATGACGGCTCTGACCACAATCCTTGCAATGCTGACCACGGCACTTGGCTTCGGAGACGGCTCAGAGATGATGCGGCCTATGGCGATTACCATTATCGGAGGTCTGGTATACGGAACAATCCTGACTTTGATTGTGATTCCTTGTATCTATGATGCATTTAACCGTGAAAAGAGCATGGTTGAGGAGGAATTGTAATGCCAAAAGGCGAGCTTACAATAGACATATTCTGCAATCCGCCGGAGAAAGTCCGGCGGATGTATGAGGCGGTATCGGATCTGGTACGGGAGAGAACGAATATCAGCACCATTAAGGTGCAGGACATTACGGAACGCGCCGGCATCGGGAAAGGAACTGCATATGAATATTTTTCCTCCCGGGAGGAAATTATCATTATGGCTTTGTTCTATGAATATGGAACAAAGCTGGATGAAGTACGGAAAATGATGGAGACGATAAGCCGGTTTCATGATAAAATAAATCATCTTTTTGACTGGCTGTATGAGAATCAGGATTATAATCATTCCTTTATGCATATCATCCGTGCGGCAACCGGAAGTTTTGGAGAAAAGGTATGCCCGAAGGAAAAGATGCCAAGGGTACTGTTGGACGGAATGAATCAGTTCCTGTTCAGCGTAGGCGATGAAATCATGGAGCAGGGATACAGGGAAGGTGCATTTACGGAAACGGATGTGACAAAGCGCAGACTGGCATTTGCGGCAATGCTGTTCCAGATGATTCTTTCTTTCCATGACAAGAAGGAGAACCCGCATTTTGGAATGGACTATCAGGAGGCAAGAGAGTTTGCATATCAGACTTTGATTAAATCGTTGAGTTAGAAAATCCAAAGATAGAAAACCGGAGAAATTTTCTTGACAAATAAGACCGTGAAAAGTATCATTAAGTAAGATATCGAAAAGATTGTGATGAAGAGGAGTATGTATGAATTTCCTGCCAGAGAAGGGTGTTTATAAGCTGGAAGATGCCCACAGAGAGAACATGCAGAAGGTAGCTTCAGAATCGGAATGTTGAGAAAGATGCATTAGATGTTCCCGGATCGTCCCCGTTATCGGACAGGAGGAGTATTGCAAAGGTGGTACCGCGGACAGATTTCGCCCTTTGTACAGATTGGTTTCTGTACAAAGGGCGTTTTGATTTCATAATAAGGAGGAAAATATGAGTAAGGAACTGAGTAAGACTTACGATCCGAAAGATATCGAGGATCGTCTTTATAAGAAATGGGAGAGCAATGGCTATTTTCATGCGGAAGTGGACAGAAGCAAAAAGCCTTTTACCATTATGATGCCGCCGCCAAACATTACGGGACAGCTTCATATGGGACATGCATTTGACAATACCATGCAGGATATTCTGGCACGTTACAAGAGAATGCAGGGATATAATGTACTTTGGCAGCCAGGTACGGACCATGCTTCCATTGCAACGGAGGTTAAGGTCATTGAATCTCTGAAGAAGCAGGGAATCAATAAGTCGGATCTGACACGAGAGGAATTCCTAGATAAATGCTGGGACTGGCGAGAGGAGTACGGCGGACGGATTGTAAAGCAGCTCCGCAAGATGGGATCTTCTGCCGATTGGGAGAGAGAACGTTTTACCATGGACGAGGGTTGTTCCCATGCGGTACAGGAGGTATTTACCAAGCTGTATGATAAGGGATGGATATACAAAGGCTCCCGTATCGTCAACTGGTGTCCGGTCTGCAAGACATCCATTTCGGATGCCGAGGTAGAACATGAAGAACAGGATGGATTTTTCTGGCACATCAATTATCCGGTTGTCGGCGAGGAAGGAAGATTTGTTGAGATTGCGACCACACGTCCGGAGACCTTGTTTGGAGATACTGCGGTTGCGGTAAATCCGGATGATGAGCGTTACAAGGACATCATTGGCAAAATGCTGAAGCTTCCGATGACAGACCGTGAGATTCCGGTTATTGCGGACGCCTATGTAGATAAGGAATTCGGAACCGGATGTGTGAAGATTACACCGGCACATGATCCGAACGATTTTGAGGTTGGAAAGCGCCATAATCTGGAGGAGATTATTGTAATCAATGATGATGCAACCATGAACGACAAGGCAGGAAAGTATGCCGGCATGGATCGTTATGAGTGCCGGAAAGCCCTGGTTGAAGATTTGGAGAAAGAGGGACTTCTGGTTAAGGTTGTACCGCATTCACACAATGTAGGAGTCCATGACAGATGCCATACCACTGTAGAGCCGATGATTAAGCAGCAGTGGTTTGTCAAGATGGATGAGATGATAAAGCCTGCAGTGAAGGCTGTCAAGGACGGAACCATTCAGCTTATTCCAAAGCGTATGGAGAAAACCTATTTTAACTGGACGGACAATATCCGCGACTGGTGTATCAGCCGTCAGCTCTGGTGGGGACATCGGATTCCGGCATGGTATTGTGACGATTGCGGAGAGATGGTGGTTTCCATTGAGAATCCGGGCGTATGTCCGAAGTGTGGTTGCAAGCATATGACACAGGATCCGGATACGCTGGATACATGGTTCTCTTCAGCACTCTGGCCGTTCTCTACACTTGGCTGGCCGGAGAAGACGGAAGATCTGGATTATTTCTATCCGAATGATGTGCTGGTAACCGGATACGATATCATCTTTTTCTGGGTTATCCGTATGATTTTCTCAGGATACGAGCAGATGGGAGAAGCACCGTTCCATACGGTATTGTTCCACGGACTTGTCCGGGATTCGCAGGGACGCAAGATGAGTAAGTCTCTGGGTAACGGAATCGATCCTCTGGAAGTCATTGACAAGTATGGTGCCGATGCCCTTCGCCTGACACTGATGACCGGAAATGCGCCGGGAAATGACATGCGTTTCTACTGGGAGCGTGTGGAGGCATCCCGCAACTTTGCAAATAAGGTCTGGAATGCATCCCGGTTTATCATGATGAATCTGGACGGTGAAGAGGTGACGGAACCGGCAACGGAGGAACTGCGTCCGGCTGATAAGTGGATTTTATCCAAAATCAATACCCTTGCAAAAGATGTTACGGAAAATATGGACAAATATGAGCTTGGCATCGCCGTTCAAAAGGTATATGATTTTATATGGGATGAGTTTTGCGACTGGTATATTGAGATTGCAAAGGTTCGTACTTATAAGAAGAAGGAAGATCCGAAATCCGCAAATGCGGCTCTTTGGACCTTGAAGACCGTGCTGACGGAGGCATTGAAGCTGCTCCATCCGTATATGCCGTTTATTACGGAGGAGATTTTCTGTACACTGCAGTCCGAAGAGGAAACCATTATGCTTTCCAAGTGGCCTGAGTATAAGCAGGAGTGGAATTTCCCGCAGGAGGAAGCTGCCATTGAACATTGTAAGGAATTGGTCAGAGGCGTGCGGAATGTCCGGACAGAGATGGAAGTACCACCTTCACGCAAGGCAAAGCTCTTTGTGGTATCGGAGGATGCGGATGTTCGCAGAGTATTTGAAGAGAACCGGGAAGTTTATGTAAACCTTGCTTTTGCCGGCGAGATTACGGTGCAGGGAGACAAGAACGGAATCCGGGAAGACGCGGTATCCGTTGTGATTCCGGGAGCAGTTGTTTACCTGCCGCTGGAAGATCTGGTTGACTTTGAAAAAGAAAAGGAACGTCTCACGAAAGAGAAAGACCGTTTGACCAAGGAACTTGCTCGTTCAAGGGGAATGCTCTCTAATGAAAAGTTTTTGAATAATGCAAAGCCGGAAAAGGTTCAGGAAGAGAAGGATAAGCTCGCAAAATATGAGCAGATGATGGCACAGGTAGAGGAGCGTTTGTCACAGATGAGATAAAGGAGAAAAATATGGGTGAATCTTTAACTAAGGGTATCAATGTACGTATTTCGGGGGATGGGATGGAGGCATATCTGTCTCTGTCCCCACAGTCTGTGGAGGATAGTTTCAATATTACGGAGGTAATGTCTTACATCCGTGCACAGAAAGTGACTTATGGTATTGATGAGGAGGCGGTTAAGAAGCTGCTGGAAGCACAGGCCTATGGGCAGGAAATCTGCATTGCAAGGGGAGTACGTCCGGAAAACGGAGAGGATGGAGAGTACACCTACAATTTTGATGCAACCATGAGCAAAAAGCCGAAGATTCGTTCCGATGGTTCCGTGGATTACTGGAGTATTCACGCAGTTGAGCTGGTGAACGAGGGACAGGTGATTGCAACCTATAAGCCGCCGACAGAGGAAAAGGACGGAATGTCTGTCAGAGGGCAGAGGATTCCGGCCAAAAAAGGAAAGCCGCTTCCGCCACTGGCAGGAAAAGGCTTTACAGCTTCCGCGGATGGAACAACTTACACGGCATCCATTTCCGGAAAAATTGAGGTTGTAAACGGGCAGGTCCGAATCTCGGAAATCTACGAGATACCGGGTGATGTGGGTCTGGGAACCGGAAATATCGATTATCATGGAGATGTGGTGATTCATGGCGGTATCGTATCGGGAGCCGTCGTAAAAGCGACCGGAAGTATCACGGTAGACGGAGTCTGTGAGAACTGTACCATAGAGGCAGGAAAGGATATCGTCTTGCGAAGCGGCGTGCTTGGGGACAATCGTGCGTTTATTAAATCCAAAGGTAATATTCATGCGAAGTTTTTCCAGTATTGCAAGATACAGGCAACCGGCTATATCGAGGCTGATTATGTCTTTGACTGCCGCATGGTATGCTATGACAGAATCTTTCTTTCGGGAAAGAAGGGAAGTATTACAGGAGGCTATACTTATGCCACTTCGGGAATTGTCCTGAACATACTGGGCAATCCGAGTGAGGTGCGGACACTGATTCATGTGGGTGTGACGCAGGATATACTTCGTGAACAGGCAGAGTCTCAAAAGATGTTAAATGAGGCGAACGATACAATCCGTAAGATTACGGTAGGTCTGGCGCAATATGAAGAGGCTGCGGCAGAACGTGGAATCGATATCAGCCAGGATCCGAGAAGAGTGGCACTTCTTCGAACCAAAATGACAAAAAGCGCGGAGGTTGCATCTCTTCAGAAGGCGTTAAAACGTGTAGAAATCGTGGTTGAGAAAAGTAAGGGAGCAACCGTCAGTGTCATTAAAGATGTCTATCCGGGGGTAGCTGTCACCATAGACCAGTCACGTCTTGGAGTCAAGGAACAGCAGACCTCGGTACAGTTTAAGCGGAGAGAAGAAAATGTGATTATGCTTTCTCTTGCAGATTCGGTTGTCTGATAAAGTCTGATTTTGCGAATAATTATGCTTGTATATAAACAGAATTATACTATAATAGTTAGACAGAGAGAACAGTTACAAGATTCTAAAGATCAGAGGATGAATTATGATTAATTTTGAGAAAGAACTGAAAAATTTTGAACCAAGCCTTGAAGTGGAAGAGGCAGAGGCGGCAATCTATGAGCATGATCTGACAGATGTTGCGGATATTATTGCGGATATGATCCGGGAAGCCAAAGAAGGACGATGAGAGGTTGGTATGATTTGTTATAGATGTGGACATGAGGTTGGAAATGCAAAAAGCTGTACTTCCTGTGGTGCGGATCTCACCCTGTTCTGGAAGATTAAGCACATTTCCAATGCGTATTACAATATGGGCCTGGAACAGGCCTCGGTCCGGAATCTGTCCGGTGCAATTGTCAGCTTAAAGAACAGTCTTAAGTTTGATAAATATAATATCAACGCAAGAAACCTTTTGGGACTTGTGTATTGTGAAACAGGTGAAGTAGTGTCGGCTTTAAGCGAATGGGTAATCAGCCAGAGCTATCAGCCGAAGGATAATCTGGCAAACCGTTATCTGAATGAGATTCAACAGAACAGAGGGCATTTGGATGCGGTTAACCAGACGATTAAAAAGTACAATCAGGCATTGCATTACTGCAGACAGGATAGCAGGGATCTTGCAGTGATTCAGCTTAAGAAAGTGCTTTCCTTAAATCCAAAGTTAATAAAAGCACATCAGCTTTTGGCACTCCTTTACATTCAGGATGATAAGCTGGAACAGGCAAAAAAAACTTTGCGCAATGCCGGTAAGATTGATGCCAATAACACGACAACACTGCGGTATCTCAAGGAAGTTAATGCCAGATTAAAGGAAAAGAGCCCGTCAAAAAAGCCAAAGGAAGATGATTTGATCTCTTACCAGAGTGGGAATGAGACGATTATTATGCCAAAGCGTTTTAAGGAATCTTCACTGGGAGCTTCGCTTGTATACATTGTGATTGGTCTGATTGTGGGAGTCGCGGTTACGGCCTGGCTGATTGTTCCGAGTGTTCAGAACAAGGCGAGGGAAGAAGCCAAACAGCAGGTGATTGAGGCAAGTGATACCATTGCTTCCAACGGACAGACCATCAAGGATCTGGAAAGTCAGATTGCAGATCTTCAGGATCAGCTTGAAGCGGAAAAAGGAAACAGCAAGAAGGTCAATGATCAGATTGCTTCTTATGGAAAACTGCTGGAAGCGTATGTTGCCTATACAGAAGGTGATATTACGAAGGCGGGAGAAACCATTGCCAAAGTGAAGAAGAAATATCTTTCCGGCACGGCAAAGGAGACTTATAAAGAGCTGAACGAAGTGGTGACGGAAAAATATCTGGCACAGCTTTACAAGGAAGGATATCGTGCATACCAGAGAGGAAAATATAAGGATGCAATTGAGATTCTGCAGCAGGTAGTGGATGAGCAGCAGGATTATAACGACGGTTCGGCGGCATATTATCTGGCACAGTCTTATCGAAGAAACAATGAGATGGACAAAGCAGAGCAGTATTATCAGTATGTCATTGACAATTATCCGAATACTGAACGGGCGCGAACAGCGCAGAATTATGTTAACGCGGAAGAATAAAAGTTAAGACAGGATTTACAAAAGACGTCACAGCGGAAGCTGCCGGCGTCTTTTTTGTTTGAATAGGAGGGAAACGATGGAATTACAGTATCAGATTACGAATGACAAGATGGTGGTACAGATGCCGAAAGAGGTGGATCATCATATTGCAGGGGGACTTGGCAGGGAGATTGATTTCCTCCTGGATTCCTGGAATATCAGAACACTGGAATTTGATTTCTCGGAAACGGAATTTATGGACAGTTCCGGAATCGGAGTTCTTATTGGAAGAAGCAAGACCATGGAGCTTCATTCCGGGAAAGTGACAGCAGTTCATCTGGGGGAACGCGTACAGAAGATATTTGAAAAGTCAGGTTTATATCGGATTATTGAGACAGAATGCAGGGAGGGAAAGTAAGAATATGGAATCGAATCATATGCAGGTACGCTTTGACGCAAAGTCAGTAAATGAGGGGCTGGCACGAATGATGGTTGCCGCATTTATGACAGACATGAACCCAACGCTGGAGGAGATTGCGGATGTAAAGACTGCCGTTTCGGAAGCAGTAACCAATGCAATCATTCATGGATATGAAGAGGAGTGTGAGACCGTAGAGATGGTTTGCGACAGGGACGGACAGCAGCTTGTCGTTACCGTGGAGGATCACGGGGTGGGGATTGTGAATCTGGAGGAGGCGATGCAGCCCTTTTTTACAACCAAGCCGGAGATGGAACGCTCCGGGATGGGATTTTCATTCATGGAAGCGTTTATGGATAAAGTGGAGGTGCAGTCCCATCCCGGGACGGGAACCAAAGTGGTTATGTGGAAGTACATAGAAAGGGAAAGTGAATAGTGCACTTTCTGCGAAAGAGAAGAACTGGAGGGAGGATATCCAAAGGGCACAGGCAGGAGACCGCAGCGCAAGGGATGAACTGGTAACACAGAATATGGGGCTTGTCTATATGGTTGTGAAGCGATTCGCAAACCGTGGAGCAGAGCCGGAGGAACTCAGTCAGATTGGAGCTATTGGTCTGATTAAGGCCATTGATAAATTTGACGCATCTACACCGTATTCTTTTTCAACTTACGCAGTGCCGCTGATTATCGGGGAAATCCGAAGATTTCTGAGGGATGACGGAATGATACATATCAGTCGCGCTATCAAGGAGAATGCCAGAAAAATTGCAATTGTCAGGGAAGAAGCAAAAAAGACTGACAACAGAGAGCCGTCCATGGAAGAATTGTGCAAACGGACAGGACTCAGCAGGGAAGAGCTGGTGATTGCAATGGATGCAGAGGCCAAAGTCGAATCGATTCACAGGCCTCTCGGAGGTGAAAATGACGCGGGGCAGACCCTGGAGGATCGACTGGAAGACAGCCATTATTTTGAGACACCGATTTTGAACAGAATTGCATTAAAACAGGTAATGGAAGATCTGGAGGAACAGGAGACAAAACTGATTCAGCTTCGTTATGAGCAGAATCATACGCAGGCAGAGGTGGCAGAGCTGATGGGAACGAATCAGGTGGCTGTATCGCGGATGGAAAAAAAGATATTGCAAAAACTGAGGCGCAGGCTGGTTTAATTGTGAATAGATTCTTTTGTTGTGAGACATATTAATGTTAATACATGATTTAATATAGAACACAAGGGAGGATATCATGGGAAAAGTTAAGCTTGGGAAGGTGGCAATTATCGGATGTGGTTTTGTGGGTTCCGCGTCGGCATTTGCATTGATGCAGAGTGGATTGTTTACGGAGATGGTTCTTTTGGATGCCAATCATGAAAAGGCGGAAGGGGAAGCTTACGATATTGCACACGGAGTGCCATTTGGTTCGCCCATCAGAATTTATGCAGGTGACTATGATGACGTGGCAGACGCGGCAATCATTATTATTACGGCGGGCGCAAATCAGAAGCCGGATGAGACAAGACTGGATCTGGTGCATAAAAATGTGGCTATTTTCCATTCAATTATTCCGGAGATTACGGCCCGGAATTTTGAGGGAATTCTGCTTGTGGTGGCAAATCCGGTAGACATCCTGACTTATACGGCATTAAAGCTGTCCGGGTATCCGGAGAACCGGGTTATAGGTTCGGGGACGGTTCTGGATACGGCGCGCTTAAAATATCATCTTGGTGAGCATCTGGGAGTGGACAGCCGGAGTGTGCATGCTTTTATCGTGGGAGAGCATGGGGACAGTGAAATTGCGGCATGGAGCAGTGCCAACGTATCCGGGATTCCACTGGACAGTTTTTGTGAGATGCGTGGGCATTATAATCATGTGGAGGCAACAGACAGGATTGCGGAGGAGGTCAAGCAGAGCGCATATGAGATTATTTCCAAAAAAGGTGCGACCTACTACGGAATTGCCATGTCCGTCAAGAGAATTTGTGCGGCAATTATCCGGGATGAAAAGTCGATTCTGCCGATTTCCACCATGATGTATGGGGAGTATGGAATTTCGGATGTGATGCTGAGTCTTCCGTGCATTGTCGGAAAAGACGGATACGAGACGAAAGTTCCCATCGATCTGGATCAGGATGAGGTTGCAAGCCTGCACAGTTCGGCGAATACCTTAAGGGAAGTGCTGGAAGAGGCACTGCCGGAATACCGGGGATAAGACATGGCTTTTCCCCGGTATTTCTTTACTTTAGTAAGATAATTTGTTACTATAAGAAAGAGTAACTATTCAGAATCCATTACGAATAGTTAATAAAAAACATACAAGGAGGACAAGTGATGAAAAAGAGAATAGCAGTTCTGCTGGCATGCTGTATGGTGTTTGGGCTGACAGCCTGCGGAGGCGGCAAGGAGACAACAGCGGAGAATAAGGTATATGCAGTGGAAGCAGGTTCTGCGGGAGAGGAAGCCGCAAAGGAGAAAGGACTTCAATATAATGCGGTTTCTTCACAGGCGGATGCTTTGATGGAGGTTGCCTCCGGCACTTCTGATGCAGCAATTATCGACCTTCTGATGGCAGGAGCCATGATTGGAGAAGGAACCAGTTACCCGGATATGATCCATACGGAAGAACTGACAACGGAAAAGTACGGTGTCGGCTGCCGTAAAGGTTCAGATCTGGCATCTTACATAAATCAGATTTTTGCAGAGAGCTATGCGGACGGAACCATGAAAACAACGGCAGAGAAATACGGTGTCCAGGAGGCTCTGATTGAGCAGAAGGATACAGAGTATAAGGCGACGGAAGACAGTGATGTGGAATATATTAAGGACAAGGGAACCCTGATTGTTGGCGTTACGGATTTTGAGCCGATGGATTACAAAGAGGGAGATGACTGGGTAGGATTTGACGCAGATATGGCCCGGCTTGTAGCAGAGAAGCTTGGTGTGGAGGTTCAGTTCGTGGAGATTGACTGGGATTCCAAGATTATGGAATTGGATTCCAAGAATATTGATGTGGTATGGAACGGAATGACACTGACAGATGAAGTTACCTCGGCAATGGAATGTACAAATGCGTACTGCAACAATGCACAGGTAGTTGTGGAGAATAAATAAATGTTTTGGACAGTAACACAGTCACTTTTAAATGGAGTGGCAACAACTTTTGAAATCTTTATACTGACGCTTATATTTGCACTTCCTCTCGGGCTGGTTCTGGCATTTGGCTCGATGAGCAAGTTTAAGCCGCTTCGCTATCTGATACAGGTTCTGGTCTGGATCATTCGGGGCACACCATTGATGCTTCAGCTTATCATTATCTTTTATGGACCGGGACTCTGGCTGTCCCACAATATCTGGAGCGGAAATGAGGCGGGGCGAATCTCTGCGACCGTAGTTGCGTTTACCATTAATTACGCATGCTATTTTTCTGTTATTTTCCGCGGAGGAATCGAGGGAGTTCCGGCAGGTCAGCGCGAGGCAGGTCAGGTGCTTGGCATGACAAAAAGTCAGATCTTTTTTAAGATTACCCTGCTCCAGATGATTAAGCGTATTGTGCCGCCGATGTCAAATGAGATTATAACTTTGGTGAAGGATACTTCACTGGCGCGTATCATTGCGGCATATGAGCTGACGTTTGCGGGATTTTCCTTTATGAAATCAGCCGGAATCATCTGGCCGCTTTTCTATACGGGAGTCTTTTATCTGGCATTTGTGGGAATTCTTACATTGTTATTTAATTATATAGAGCGCAGACTGGACTACTTTAAATAAAAGAAGTTCTGATTACAGTAGGAGAATATCAGATGGCATTATTAGAGGTAAAGCATATTGAAAAACATTTTGGCAGGACGCAGGTATTAAAGGATGTCAGCTTTTCACTGGAGGAGGGACATGCACTTGCGATCATCGGTTCCTCCGGTTCCGGAAAGACAACACTTTTGCGGTGCCTGAATTTCCTGGAGCGGGCAGACAAGGGCAGCATCTCAGTCAGGGATGAGCTTTTGTTTGATGCACAGCAGGCAGGAAAAAAGAAGGAAAAGGATGAGGAACTGCGTAAGAAGCGTCTGCATTTCGGAATGGTCTTCCAGTCCTTTAATCTGTTTCCGCAGTATACGGCGCTGGAGAATGTTACGCTGGCGGAGCGCCTGTTGGCACAGGAACAGCCAAATTACAAGACGGATAAGAAGGAGATTCTCGCCGGGATTGAGCAGCATGGAAGGGAACTTTTGGATCAGATGGGGCTGTCTGAGCGGATGGAGCATTATCCGCATCAGCTTTCCGGCGGACAGCAGCAGCGTGTGGCAATTGCAAGAGCGTTGGCATTGAAACCGGATATCCTATGTTTTGACGAGCCTACTTCGGCACTGGATCCGGAGCTGACCGGAGAGGTGCTTCGGGTTATCCGGGGACTGGCAGAGCAGAAGACCACCATGATTATCGTGACGCATGAGATGGCATTTGCAAGAGATGTTGCCGATCAGGTGATTTTTATGGATGATGGATTGATTGTGGAACAGGGTGATCCGCATCAGGTGATTGAACATCCGAGGGAAGAGAGAACCAGACAGTTTTTGACAAGATACACGGAAGGATAAGGAGGAGATTTGTATGGCAAGAAGATGTAGTGTGGAACGGGCACAGAAGGTGACCGGAGGATTTGCAACGGCAAAGAAGAATGTGATTATCCAGTATCAGGGGAGAGAACGTATGGAAGAGAACCTGCTGGCGCTGATTAAGAGAGACATTCTGAATAAGGGCATGAAGGATGAAGATATCGAGGAAGTCAACATCTATGTGAAACCGGAGGAGCAGGCGGTTTTTTATGTTGTAAATCAGACGGTGGAAGGCAGTATTCCGTTTTAGAGGAGGGAAAAAAGATGGCAGTTACATATGTAGTGGCAAATCAGAAGGGCGGCATCGGCAAGACAACTACCGCAACTACTTTGGCAGGAATTCTTGGGAAAAAGAAAAAGACACTTCTCATCGATGCAGATCCGCAGGGAAACAGTACCAGCACTTATCAGGCGAAAATCGAGGATGCGGCAACTCTTTATGATGTGATGGTAGATTCGGACAAGCTTCCGATTGATGAGGCAATCCAGCATATGCCGAACGGAGATATTGTTGCATCCGATCCTCTTTTGATAAAGGCAGAGAAGATGCTGGATGGGGATGTGGAAGGCTTGTATCGTCTGAAGGATGCGATTGATGAACTTGACGGATATGATTACATAGTGATTGATACCGCTCCATCTTTAAACGTGATCTTATACAATTGTCTGATTGCGGCAGATTCTGTGGTGATTCCGGTGACGGCGGATGCATATTCCCTGCAGGGAATGAAGCAGCTTCACGATACGATTCACGCCGTGCAGAGACGACAGAATCCGGCACTTACCATCGCAGGACTTCTTCTGGTAAAGTTTTCGGGGCGTTCCAATCTGGAAAGAACCGTGCTGGAAGAGCTTACCGATTTGGCGGCAGATATGGGAACACGTTTGTTTGAAACAAAAATCAGGGAGTGTGTGAAGACCAAGGAGGCACAGGAAGCGCATCGCCTGCTGGTGGATTACGCACCAAAATGTACCACAACGCAGGACTATGAGGCGTTTGTGAAAGAATTACTGAAGAGCTGATAAAAACAGCTCTTTTTTCTGGTCTCTTTTTACAGTTGTGTTCCTAAAAATGAATTTGCATATTCTATTGCAGACACGCTTTCGCTCGGATCGCAACGTAGCGGTACTAAATTCGTAAAAACACTCATTAAGTACCGACGTTGCTTTACGGTCTGCAATTAGAATAGCAAAATTCATTTGGGTACACTTTTGTAAAAAGGGACTTTTTCTATAATCGGATCAGTTTTCCGAGACGATTGACAAGAATTACAGAGGCGGCAATCTTACAGGCATCCGGAATCAGAAAAGGCCATACACAGTAAGAGAGTGCAAGACCGAGGCTCATGCCGCCCTGCGTTGGGGCATATACAAGCAGGAACCAGACGGTTCCGACGATATAACATAAAATGAGACCGGTTACCATGGACAGGGTAAGCGGAACTACTTTGGTTTTGTATATCCGGGTACCGAAGCCGACCACAAGTGTTGTCGGGATAAATCCTACAATATATCCAAAGGGTGGTGTGATAACTGTACCGATGCCACCGGTGAAACCGGCAAATACCGGAGCGCCAAGTAGGCCCAGCAGAAGATAAATAAGGATGCTTATCATACCCCGTTTTGGCCCAAGCAGGGCGGCAGTGATAAATACTGCCATTGTCTGGAGTGTGAACGGTACCGGGCCAATCGGCAGTGATATCTGTGCACAGACTGCAATCAGGGCGGTGAACATTGCAATATAGACAATGTTACGGACGGAAGATGTCCGGGTTGGTCTGGAAATTTTTGACATATCTGTCTCTCCTCATATTATTTTCAAGGTGATTTCTGCTTCTCATTATATATTGTAAAAATGTAAATGTCAACCAATAAAATATTGCGGGTTAACACTTTCTGAGTCAGTTGACTTAAAAACAGTTTTAATCAAATTAGAGCGGAACGGAATCGGGAGATATTAAATAGTTATCTTAATTCTGGGAATGATTCATGAATATGAAAAAAATATAAAATTAGCACTCGCCTATTGCGAGTGCTAATAATATGTGCTATAACTATATCGTAAAAAATGAAATTCGAATTATTGCAGAGAATAGATAAGGAGGCGTGCTATGAACATTCAGAAATTTACACAAAAGTCAATCGAGGCAGTTAATGGTTGTGAAAAGCTTGCCTACGATTACGGAAATCAGGAAATAGAACAGGAGCATCTTCTGGTATCCCTTTTGGAGCAGGAGGATGGACTGATTCCGAAGCTGATTGAGAAGATGGAGATTGATCTGGCGCATTTTACAAACAATGCAAAGAGTAAGCTGGCGGCGAGGGTTAAGGTGTCCGGCGGAGAACTCCGGATTGGAAAGGATCTGAACAATGTTCTGATTCATGCGGAAGACGAAGCAAAGGCAATGGGAGATGAATATGTTTCCGTGGAGCACTTGTTCTTATGCCTGCTGAAATATCCGAATAAAGCCATGAAAGAGCTTATCCGTGAATATGGATTGACAAGAGACCGTTTCCTGCAGGCATTGTCCACGGTGAGGGGGAATCAGCGTGTGACTTCGGACAATCCGGAAGCAACTTATGATACTTTGGAAAAATATGGGTACGATATGGTCGAACGTGCCAGAGAGCAGAAGCTGGATCCGGTAATCGGCAGGGATGATGAAATCCGTAACGCAGTCAGAATCCTTTCCCGGAAGACAAAGAATAATCCGGTTTTAATCGGTGAACCGGGAGTTGGTAAGACGGCGGTTGTCGAGGGACTTGCCCAGCGTATTGTTAAAGGAGATGTGCCGGAGGGACTCAAAGATAAGAAACTGTTCGCGCTGGATATGGGAGCGCTGGTGGCAGGAGCCAAGTACCGGGGAGAATTCGAGGAGCGTCTGAAGGCAGTGCTGGATGAAGTAAAGAATTCTGACGGACAGATTATTCTTTTTATTGATGAGCTTCATACAATTGTAGGGGCCGGAAAAACGGATGGGGCAATGGATGCAGGACAGCTTTTAAAGCCAATGCTGGCAAGAGGAGAGCTTCATTGCATCGGTGCAACAACGCTGAATGAGTACCGCGAATATATTGAGAAGGATGCCGCATTGGAGCGTCGTTTCCAGCCTGTTATGGTGGATGAGCCGACGGTGGAGGACACGATCTCCATTTTGCGAGGATTAAAGGAACGCTATGAGGTATTCCATGGTGTCAAGATTACGGATTCCGCGCTGGTTACGGCGGCGGTTCTGTCAAACCGGTATATCTCAGACCGTTTTCTGCCGGATAAAGCGATTGACCTGGTGGATGAGGCCTGTGCCATGATTAAGACAGAACTGGATTCCATGCCGGCAGAGCTGGATGAACTGAACCGTAAGGTGATGCAGCTTGAAATCGAGGAGACCGCGCTTAAGAAGGAGACGGATCATCTGAGTCAGGAGCGGCTTGCAAACCTGCAGAAGGAGCTGGCGGAACTCAAGGATGAACTGAACGGAAAGAAGGCGCAGTGGAGCACCGAGAAGGATGCGGTGGATCGTGTCAGCGGATTGCGGGAAAAGATTGAGGCAACCAAGAACGAAATTAAGCAGGCGCAGCAGAATTATGATCTGGAGAAGATGGCAGAGCTGCAGTACGGAGTGCTGCCGCAGTTGCAGAAGCAGTTGGAGACAGAGGAAGAGGCGTTGAAAGACCGGGATCTGTCTCTGGTGCATGAGAATGTGACGGATGAGGAGATTGCAAAGATTATCTCGCGTTGGACAGGAATTCCTGTGACAAAGCTCAGTGAGAGTGAGCGCAATAAGACTCTGCATCTGGATGAAGAACTGCATAAGCGGGTGGTTGGACAGGATGACGGAGTCACAAAAGTGTCAGAAGCAATTATGCGTTCAAAGGCGGGAATTAAGGATCCGACAAAACCAATTGGCTCATTCCTGTTTCTGGGGCCGACAGGTGTTGGAAAGACGGAGCTTGCCAAAGCGCTGGCGGCAGGGCTTTTTGATGACGAGTCCAACATGGTACGTCTCGATATGAGTGAATACATGGAGAAATACTCTGTGTCACGTCTGATAGGAGCACCTCCGGGATATGTGGGATATGACGAAGGAGGACAGCTTACAGAGGCGGTGAGAAGGAAACCGTATTCGGTGGTTCTCTTTGATGAGGTCGAAAAAGCGCATCCGGATGTCTTTAATGTCCTGCTTCAGGTATTGGATGACGGGCGTATTACGGATTCGCAGGGACGGACGGTGGATTTTAAGAATACCATCATTATCATGACAAGTAACCTCGGTTCCGCGCACCTTCTGGAGGGCATTGATGAAAACGGCAATATCGCGCCTTCTGCGGAGCAGGCGGTTATGGAAGAACTGCAGGGACATTTCCGGCCGGAATTTTTGAACCGTCTGGATGAGATTATCATGTTCAAGCCGCTGACAAAAGATAATATCGGTAATATTATCAAGCTGATGATGGAAGATCTCAACAAACGTCTGAGTGACCGGGAAATTCGTGTGGACTTAACACCGGAGGCGGAAGCTTATATTGTGGAGCACGGTTATGATCCGGTTTACGGAGCAAGACCATTGAAACGTTTCCTGCAAAAGCATGTGGAAACACTGTCGGCAAAGCTGATTCTTGCAGACCGGGTGAAGACCGGAGATACGATTGAGATTGGCGTAACGGATGGAAGACTGGATGCCGATGTAAAGAAATTGTAATTATCACTTGTAAAGTGTTGGGAAATCATGTATCCTTATATAGATACAATGAATTTCCCAACACTTTTTCTGTCATAATCTTTTGAAATCTGGATGAAAAAACGGATTGCCGACAGAAAAAATGAAGGATAACAATGCGAATAATTCATATATTTCGAAAACAGGTAACTATTCAGAACTCCTTTAGAATAGTTACAATATCAGGGGAATTAGAATGGATTTGTTTGAGTATATGAGAGAACAGAATATGGAGTCGGAATCACCGCTTGCCTCAAGGCTTCGTCCCACTACGCTGGATGAGGTGGTGGGACAGCAGCACATTGTCGGAAAAGACAAGCTTTTGTATCGGGCCATCAAGGCGGACAAGCTAAGCTCCATTATTTTTTACGGTCCACCGGGCACGGGAAAGACAACGCTGGCAAAGGTGATTGCCAATACGACGAGTGCCGAGTTCAGACAGATTAATGCAACCTCCGCAGGAAAAAAGGATATGGAGGAAGTGATTACGGCGGCAAGGAACAATCAGGGAATGTATGGAAAGAAAACCATCCTTTTCATCGACGAGATACACCGCTTTAACAAAGGACAGCAGGATTATCTGCTCCCATTTGTGGAGGATGGCACCATTATTCTGATTGGTGCCACGACGGAGAATCCGTACTTTGAAGTGAATGGAGCTCTCTTGTCCCGTTCCGTGATTTTTGAGCTGAAAAAATTGTCAAAAGAAGATATAAAAACTCTGCTTCTTCGCGCAGTGAATGATATAGAGAAAGGAATGGGCTCGTATCATGCAGAGATTGACGAGGATGCGTTGGAGTTTCTGGCGGATGTATCCAACGGTGACGCGAGGGCGGCACTGAATGCCATTGAGCTTGGAGTCCTGACAACGGAGCGCAGTGAGGACGGAATCATACACATTACCATTGAAGTGGCATCGGAATGCATACAAAAGAGGGTGATTCCCTATGATAAGACGGGAGATAATCACTATGATACGGTGTCTGCTTTTATCAAAAGCATGAGAGGTTCGGACCCGGATGCGGCAGTCTATTATCTGGCAAGAATGCTTTATGCCGGGGAGGATGTCAGGTTTATCGCACGAAGGATTATGATACTGGCGTCCGAGGACATTGGGAATGCAGATCCGATGGCGCTGAATGTGGCAGTGTCAGCGGCGCAGGCTGTGGAGCGAATCGGGATGCCTGAGGCGCAGATTATTCTGGCACAGGCAGTTACTTATATGGCCAGCGCGCCCAAGAGCAATGCAGCGGTAAATGCGATTTCAAAGGCGATGCAGGTGGTAAAAGAGACAAAGACACCGCCGGTTCCGGTGCACTTGCAGGATGCACATTATCAGGCAGCCGAAAAGCTTGGGCATGGGCTCGGTTACAAATACGCCCATAATTATAAGAACCATTACGTCAGGCAGCAGTATCTGCCGGACGGGCTGACCGAAGAAAAATTTTATGAGCCCACCGAAAACGGGTACGAAGCCCAGATTCGCGCATATTATGAGAAAATACACGACAATCCGGATGAATAATAAGGAGGAAACTTTTCAATGAAAACTTATCAGGAAATGAGCAGGGAAGAACTGTTACAGGAAAAGACAGCGCTTGAGGCAGAATATGAGAAAATCAAAGAAAAAGGGCTTGCGCTTGATATGTCAAGAGGAAAGCCGGGGGCAGAGCAGTTGGATCTGACCATGGGAATGATGGACGTTCTGGATTCCAGAACAGTGCTGGCAAGCGAGAACGGAACGGATCTCCGTAATTACGGCGGGGTGGAAGGAATTCCGGAAGCCAGAAAGCTTATGGCGGACATGATTGGAGTTAAGCCGGAAAATGTAATCGTATACGGCAATTCCAGCCTGAATATTATGTATGATCAGGTTGCGCGTGCAGAGATGTTCGGTATCTGTGGCAATACCCCGTGGTGCAGACTGGACAAGGTAAAGTTCCTCTGTCCGGTGCCGGGATATGACAGACATTTTGCGATTACCGAGAATTTCGGTATTGAGATGATTAATATTCCAATGACGGAAGATGGACCGGATATGGATCTTGTGGAACAGTATGTGAACAATGACCCGGCGGTCAAGGGAATCTGGTGTGTTCCGAAGTATTCCAATCCGCAGGGTGTGGTTTATTCGGATGAGACGGTCCGCCGTTTTGCAGCTTTGAAACCGGCAGCCGCAGACTTCCGTATTTTCTGGGATAATGCTTATGCGGTGCACCATCTCTATGAGGAGGAGCAGGCAGAGATTTTAAATATTCTGGAGGAGTGCGAGAAGGCGGGAAATGCCGATATGGTATTTGAGTTCTGCTCCACCAGCAAGGTCAGCTTTCCGGGAGCCGGTGTGGCAGCCATTGCAACGTCAGAAGCAAATCTTGCAGATATCAAAAAGCGTCTGACCATCCAGACCATCGGCCATGACAAGATTAACCAGTTCCGTCATGTGAAGTTTTTCAAGAATCAGGAAGGAATTCGCGCACATATGATGAAGCAGGCGCAGATTATCCGTCCGAAATTTGAGCTGGTGGAGAATCTTCTGGAGCAGGAGATTGCATCCCGCGGAATCGGCAAGTGGATGAATCCGAAGGGTGGATATTTTATCTCCTTTGAGGCCTTGAGCGGCTGTGCACGAAAGATTGTTGAGAAGTGTAAGGAGGCAGGCGTGGTTCTGACCGGAGCAGGCTCTCCGTTCCCGTACAAGAAGGATCCGGAGGATTCGGTTATTCGTATTGCACCGACCTATCCGTCTCTTGAAGAGCTGAAGGAAGCAGCGGAAGTGTTTGTAGTCATTGTCCGTCTTGTCAGTGTAGAGAAGCTTTTGGAAAGTAAATAATTTTTGAATGATTCACTTAGCAAATGAAATCATAAATTCGGCTTACAGGCAAGCTTGACGCGCGAATTACAGATTTCATTTTGCTACTGTGAATAATTACAAAAAATTCTTTACAAATCACAAAAAATGTGGCATATTAAGATTATCTTTTTTCATTAACCACGGATATTCATCTGTGGATTCCCCAAAATAACAAAACAGATACATAAAAACGTAAGAAAGGAATTGAATATATGAAAGAAATATTTCAGGAGTATGGCGGCGTTCTGATTACCGTTGTTGCCATTCTTGCTGTGGTACTTGTCGTGGGGGCAATTGTCGGAAAGGATGCCACAAGCCCGATTGGTATGGCGTTTGTGAAACTGTTGGACAATTTTGTCAACCAGGCAGATGCGAGTACTGCTTTGATCCCTTAAGGAGTGCGTATGGAACTGGGAAAGGAATATTTTGGACCGTTGTGGAGATACATCAGCAATGAGGAAATTACGGATGTGGATTACAACGGGCGGGAAATCTGGCTGACCAATATTTATAACGAGAGGTATTGCGTCAATCAGTCCTATGTGGACGAACATATTACAGCAGCCTTCGTGGAACAGTTTACGCAGAGAATTGCAAATGTGGTCAGCAGACAGTTCAACAAGCAGAACCCGGAGCTGGAAGCGGAAACAAGCGAGCTTCGGGTGACAATTCTGCATGAGTCGGTGGCGAGGTCCGGAAGAAGCATCAGCATTCGAAAGACCCCGCCGGTAATCCGGCTTACCGGGCAAAAGGCACTGGAGGAACGTTACTGCACACGGGATATGCTGGCACTTCTCATGAATTGCGTATTGGCGAAGATGAATTTTATATTTTGCGGGATGCCGGGAATCGGGAAGACAGAGTGTGTGAAGTTTTTTTCGCAGTTCATTCCGGAGAATGAGAGAGTGATTACCATAGAGGACACGATGGAGATTCGGTACTCTGTGACGAATCCGGGAAAGGACTGTATTGAGATGAGAGTCAGTGAAGTCTTCGATTATCCGGCGGCGATTAAGGCATGTCTCAGGCTGAATCCTAAGTGGATTATGCTGTCTGAGGCGCGTTCCAAGGAGGTAAAATACCTTCTGGAAAGCTGGTCGACAGGTGTGTGTGGGATGACTACACTGCACACAGATGATGTGAGGAACATTCCGGATCGTATCTTAAACATGCTGGAAAATCGTATTGATGCGGATCGGCTGGAGAATGATATCTATCAGGCGGTGGATGTGGGGATTCTCCTCAGAAAGAGAAGGGACGGACAGGAGCATCTGTACCGTTATATCGATCAGGTGTGCTTTTTTACCAGAGAGGCCGGACAGAACCGGATTGTGATGGTGGTACAGAATGGAAAGATGGAACCGGAAAAGATACCGGAGAGCATCCGCATTCGGCTTGCCAGAGAGGGTGTGGAGAATCCGTTGGAATGTCCGGTTATGGACAAACATATGGGGCAGGAGGTGGATGAATGAGTATTCTTGTACTTCTTGCGGGAGTGTATCTTCTGCATCTTCTGCTTAAGATGAACTGGATTGCGACGGTTGTGACGGCGGTATGTCTGCTGTTGGGACTGCAAAAACATAAAGCATTGTATCGGCGCATGAAGGAGGAAAACTTACGGTTTGAGGAGACTTCGGAGTATCTGGACACACTGCTATATGCATTTGGAAAAGAAGAAAAGGCAGAGAGAGCTCTGGCAGATACAGAGGCTGCCATGGAGGACAGTCCACTCAGGGAACTTGTATGGGACGCACTGGATCATATACATATGACCTTTGATGATACTGATGTCATGAGGGATTCCCTGAAAATCATCGAGGTGGGGTATCCGTGCAGCAGAATAAAATCTGTACATGATTTTATGATACATGTGGAGAACTATGGAGGAGAAATTATAAAGCAGATTGAACTTTTGCTTTCAGACAAGAGACGATGGGAAGAAAGAGTTCGCGTTGCCATGCAGGAACGGAAGAAAATGTTCACGGACATTGTGCTTTCCGTTGCGGCTTCACTGGTTATCTGCTGTATGATTTTACATCTTCCGGTTATGAATGTAGATGTTACTAAAAGTGCTTTTTCGCAGATATTAACGGTTGCAGTTTTGTTATTGGATGATTTAATTTTAATGAAAGCACAGAAATATCTGGCAAAGGACTGGATTGCGTTGGGAAACAGTACGGAACCTGACGGAGAACAGAGGATGCGCAGTTACTATCAGTATAACAAGAGCAAGGACAAGAGAATGTCCGTGATACTCAGTATCCCGGTAATTCTTTTGACAGGATATTTTTTCTTTTGCGGAAAACAGATGCTTGCGGCAATCGGCGTATTCGGAATTTTACTTATGGTAAATCAGCATAAGATTGGCAGGCATCTTGCAAAAAAGAATATTGTAAAGAGTATTCGCAGCGCATTTCCGGGTTGGCTTATGGATATGATTCTGCTGTTGCAGAGTGAAAATGTGCAGGTGGCACTGATGAAATCCATGCAGCATGTGCCGGGAATTCTTGCGTGGGATTTGCAGCTTTTGTTGGACAGGCTTCCGATGGAACCGGAGTCGGCAGAGCCATATCATGCATTCTTACAGGATTTTAAGATACCTGAAGTGCACTCTGCAATGCGCATGCTTTATTCCATATCCATGGGGCACAGTGCGAAGGCGGATGAACAGATAGGTGAATTGGTCGGACGCAATCTGAAGATGCTGGATGAGGCGGAGACGCAGCGGCTCAAGGATTTGAACAGCGGTATGTATCTGTTGTTTCTGGCACCGATTGTGACGGCATCCGTAAAGCTTCTGGCAGATATGGCGGTTTTTATGCTGGCATTTCTGGCAGGCGCAGGGTTTGGAGGATAGGAGGACAGTAAGATGAGCCAGATTATGAAGGCATATACGGGTGTTTTTCTTATTCTGCTTATGACAGCAGTTTCTTTGGGGATTCTGTCTGCTTATGTGCAGGTACTGGATGCGCAGGATATGAAGGCGAGATTTATCCATGAGGCGGAGAATAGCAGCTTTGACACTCAGGTAATGCAGGCATGCTTTGAGGAAAGCAGAACAGGCGGCTGCAGGCTTGAAGTGACATTGTTTACGGAGGATGGAAAAGTAATTGTTTGGACGGATGAAAATGGGATAGGGACTTTGCCGGATAATGTGCAGATGGCGAGGATAGAACTGACTTTTCCGTTTCGGATACCGTTTTTGGGAATCAACAGCATGCATACATTTTCGGGTTATGCGGTTACTTAATATCAGCGAAGGAGGAGAAAAATATGGAACAGATCGTGGAAGAGTATGGCGTCAGTATCATTATGATTCTTGTCGGAGGCGTGGTGCTTACGGCACTCAGCCTGTTTTTGCAGGGGGTATAAAGTGCATGCGGGAAATGATACGTGAATATGCAGGGGCAGTTACGGCAGCGACAGGGGGAATCCTGTTTATGGCACTGGCAGGTACACTGCTGTTTTCGGAAAACGGATTTTTGGTACGATTTGTGGAAATCTGGGGAAGTGGGGTGATGCAGTGAAAGAAATGCTAAGACAGTATGGTACAATGGTGATTACAGTGCTGGTAGCAATCGGTCTGATGCGGATTACGGTACAGATACCGGGGGCAGCAGGGCGTTTTGTCACGATACCGGAAGCAGTGGAAAATCAGGCACTGGAAGAATATTGGAGGGGACATTGAAGAATCTTATGTTGGGAATTGTGGGGATTGCAATCTTATGGTACACCGTTGCGGCAGGTCTCAGCATATATGGAATCGCAGTCCGGAAAAATGAGATGGAGAATCACCTGACGTGTGTGTTGAAGCAGACCGTGCGCCAATGCGAAGAAGGGATGGAAAGTGAAAATGCAGTTGCAGAGCTTGTCGAGAATAAGCTGCGTGCCTGTTGCAGCACGGTATCGGAAATATCTGTATCTGTGCTTGCGTGTGACATGGAACGGGGAGAGCTTTCCGTAAAGTTGACGGAGACATTCCGGCTTCCTGGTGGAGTCCAAAAAACATGGATTTGTGAGAAAACATATAAAAAATAAGAGTTTCGCGAGCGAAACTCTTATTTTTATGTTTCTTTTTCTATTGTTCTTCTTCCGGTTTTTCCGGAGCTTCCG
>JAQXZD010000106.1 GCA_029227035.1 Lachnospiraceae bacterium | reverse complement strand
AGCAGTGCAGGCAGTTGTCAGAGGTTACGCTGATACAGACACGGAATGATTTTTCCGTGATGAAAGAGATGCTGGCAGACAATGACAGGATGCTTCGGTTTGTGGTGGAACCGTTGGGACTGCATCTGACGTTTCCTGCGTATGTGTATGATTTTGTGGAGGATGTGGAGGCGCGGGTGCTGCATCACAAGATTGAGGGCAGCGGGTATCCGTATCGCGAATGTGTGACCAGAAAAGGCGTGGACATTCTGGCTTATGACAGACTTTTTCAGAGAGTAATCGCAGATGATTATCCGGCGGCAATTTCCATTGCGCTGGATCGGCTTATGTATCCTTTGGAACTGGAACAGGGGATGCGGGAAGAATATGAGCAGTATCTGGAACAGAACGGAAGCGTTGTCATAAGAGAACTGATTCCGGCAGGGGAAAATCAAAAGATTGCGTATCTGTGTGAAAACTGCCTCTTGCAGAGGGAAGTCGCAGAGGAGGCTTTGTATCTGGCTTCGGAGGAAAAGCAGAGCGAGATTGCGGCTGTACTGATGGAGTATCAGAGGGAACATTTTACGGGAAGGATGCCTGCGCAGGCATTGACATTGGACGATTGGTAAATGAAGACAAGAATTGAATTGGAAAACACCGGAAATAAAATATTGAACAGTGTTCGAACAGAGCTTTATCTGTCGATGCGTTTTATGGGAGCGGCACTGGGAAGTCTAGATTACCGGATGGATTTGTCCACCCGTACCGTTGGAACGGATGCGGCATATATCCGTTTTAATCCGACTTATATACTGCAGACGTATATTGAGAGACCGGAGCTTTTAAACCGGACTTACATGCATATGCTGATGCACTGTATTTTCCGTCATATGTTTTCCGCTCCACAGTATGTCGATGCAGAACTTTGGGATTTGTGCTGTGATATTGCGGCGGAGTCGGTGGTGGATTCCATGGATTATCCGACAGTTCTCCGCGTGACTTCGGATTTCAGGCAGGAGTGGTATGAAAAGCTGGAAAGCGAGCTTTCCGTTCTCACTGCGGAGAAGCTCTACCACTATTTCAGTCTCAGAAAAAGAGATCCTTATCTGGAGGAATCGTTGCGGCAGGAATTCGCCCTGTGCGACCACAGCTTCTGGAAGCGGATGGAGCCGCCGAAGGAAGACAGAGACAATCCGCCGCCTCAGCCGCAGGAAAATACAGCGCAGCAGAATCCGGACAAGGTGCAGGAAGAAGAAAGAGATGCTGCATTGCTGGGCGCCACAGATCCGAAGGAGGAGGAGTGGAAGGAGAATGCGAAGCGGATTGAGAGCGAGATGGAAATGTATGCGAAGGATGCTGCAGCAGATGCAGGCAGACTGCAGTGGCTTTTAAAGATTCAGAACAAAGAGCGGCGCAGTTACCGGGAGTATCTGCAGAAGTTTGCGGTCGTGCGGGAGGAAGTCTCCATCGATATGGATTCTTTTGATTACGGCTTTTACATGCATGGGCTGAATATGTATGGCAATATGCCTCTTATTGAGGAGAATGAGTTCAGGGAGGCAAAAAAGGTGGAGGAGCTGGTGATTGCGATTGATACCTCTGCCTCCTGCAAGGACAAGCTGGTGCAGCAGTTTTTGAATGATACGGCATCCATATTGGGCAGGCAGGAGGATTTTTTTGACAGGGTGCGGATTCGGATTATTGAATGTGACAATCAGATTCAGAAGGATATCCGCATTACGAAGCCGGAGGAGCTGATGCAGTTTGCGGATTCGTTTTCCGTGGCGGGCGGTTACGGAACGGATTTCAGACCGGTGTTTGCTTATGTAGAGGAACTGCGCAGGAGAGGCGAGTTAAAGGATTTAAAGGGGCTGATGTATTTTACGGACGGATACGGAGAGTACCCGAAAAAGGCAACGGATTACGAGACGGTGTTTGTGCTGTACGGGGAAGAAGAAAAAGAAGAGAGAAAGGTTCCGGACTGGGCTTTGGAGCTGTATCAGACAGGAGGAGACAGATGAATATCAAAGAGGCAAAACAGGAGATTGTGAACACTGTTCATGCATATCTTGCAAAGGATGAGAGCGGAAATTATGTGATTCCCACGGAGCGGCAGAGACCGGTACTTCTGATGGGACCGCCGGGAATCGGTAAGACTTCCATTATGGAACAGGCGGCAAGAGAATGCGGTATCAATCTGGTATCCTATACCATCACGCATCATACCAGGCAGAGTGCGATCGGATTGCCTTTTATTGCAAAAAAGAATTATGGCGGACAGGAGATGTCCGTGACGGAATACACCATGAGTGAGATTATCGCTGCCGTTTACAAACAGATTGAACTGAGCGGAATCAAGGAAGGAATCCTGTTTTTGGATGAGATCAACTGCGTATCCGAGACATTGGCACCTACCATGCTGCAGTTTTTACAGTACAAGACCTTTGGAAACCATAAGGTTCCGGAGGGCTTCATTATCGTGACGGCAGGAAATCCGCCGGAGTACAACAAATCCGTCAGGGATTTTGATATCGTGACCTACGACAGAGTCAAGCGTATTGATATCGAGGAGGATTTTACCGTCTGGAAGGAATATGCCTACAAGGCACAGATTCACGGAGCAATTCATGCGTATCTGGAGATTCGTAAGAAGAATTTCTATTCCGTGGTGTCGGATCTGGATGGAAAACGTTTTGTGACAGCGCGAGGCTGGGAAGACCTCTCCTGTATCATGAAAGTGTACGAGAAGCTGGAACTTCCCATCACCTATGACCTTGTCATACAGTATCTTCAGGATCCGGAGATTGCAAGGGATTTTTCCAATTATTATGAGCTTTACAATAAATATAATCATATCTACCGGATTCCGGCGATTCTGGAGGGAGAGATTCCGGAAAATGCCATGCAGCTTAAGGATGCTCCGTTCGATGAGAGGTTCAGCATTCTTGGACTTCTTCTGGACAGACTGGGACAGGAGTTTGTCCTATATGCACAGGAAAAGGCGGCACAGGAGACACTTTTGGAGCAGCTTGGTTATCTGCGGGAGGACTTGAAAGAAGGCCGCGGGACGGCAGAGGAACTGCTGGCAAGACAGCAGGAGAGTTACTCTGCAATGCTTGCGCGCAGAAAAAAGAGCGGACTTCTTACCAGGGAGGAAGAGAAGGAGAAGCACGCAGCCCTTTTACTCATGCAGCAGTGTGTGGAGAGAATTATCGCGGAGGGAAGCGGCAATCCAAAGGAAGATTTCGGCTGTGCAAAAGCATATTTTGATGAGAAGGAGTCCGAGAGGCAAAAGACGCTGAAAGCCACGGGAGAGCACCTGACCAATGCCATTCGTTTTATTACGGGCGTTTTTTCAGAGGGACAGGAGCTGGTTATTTTCCTGACCGAGCTTGCCGCCGGGTATTACAGTCTGAAATTCATCAATGAATGCGGAAATGAGGAATATTATCATTATAATAAAAAGCTTCTCCTGAAGGAGCAGAAGGCACAGCTGCGGGAAGAGGCGTTGAAATTATTGTAAGATAATGAAGGATGCATGCCAAAAACTTGCAAAAAGCGACCAAGATACAGGAAAAACGGAGAAAAATTGCAGGACTGTGCGGCAGGTTATAGCATTTATGAATTTTTTTGATAGTAAAATTGCATGGAACTATGGACAAACAAAAAAGATTGTACTAGAATGTTTTCAAGTGATAGAAGAGATAGTGTTTCATAACATACAGTTATAGGATACAGATCTCGTATGAAACGGAGGAGAATAGACATGGAGAAAAAAGATTTAGACTGGGGTAATCTGGGATTTAGCTATATCACTACGGATTACCGTTATGTATCCAATTACAAGGATGGAAAGTGGGATGATGGAGAAATCACCACAGATTCCAATGTTACATTAAATGAGTGTGCGGGAGTATTCCAGTATTCGCAGTCCTGCTTTGAGGGATTGAAAGCATATACCACCGAGTCAGGCGATATCGTATGTTTCCGCCCGGATCTGAATGCAGAGCGTATGAAGGATTCCTGTGAGAGACTTGAGATGCCGGTATTCCCGGTTGACCGTTTTGTTGACGCGGTTGAGCAGGTCGTAAAAGCAAATGCAGCATGGGTTCCGCCATTTGGTTCCGGAGCAACCTTGTATATTCGTCCTTATATGATTGCAACCAATGCCGTTATCGGTGTTAAGCCGGCAACTGAGTATCAGTTCCGTATTCTGGTAACACCGGTAGGACCGTACTTCAAGGGCGGTGCAAAGCCGATTACGATTCGTGTCTCTGATTTTGACCGTGCCGCACCTCACGGAACCGGACATATCAAGGCAGGTCTGAATTATGCCATGAGTCTTCATGCAATTGTAGACGCACATAAGCAGGGCTTTGATGAGAACATGTATCTGGATCCTGCTACCAGAACAAAGGTTGAGGAGACCGGTGGAGCAAACTTTATCTTCATCACAAAGGACGGCAAGTTTGTTACTCCGAAGTCAGACAGTATTCTTCCTTCCATTACAAGAAGATCTCTGATGGTAGTGGCAGAGAAGTATCTTGGACTGACCGTAGAGCACAGAGAGGTTCTCTTCTCTGAGGTAAAGGATTTTGCAGAGTGCGGACTTTGCGGAACAGCCGCAGTTATCTCCCCAATCGGAAAGATTGTGGATCATGGAAAAGAGATCTGTGTTCCGAGCGGAATGGAAGAGATGGGACCGATTACCAAGAAGCTTTATGATACATTGACCGGAATCCAGATGGGCGAGATTGAAGGACCGGAAGGATGGGTTCATAAGATCCTGTAACTATTTGGAGCTCCGAATAGTTAAAAAGAGGGCAGTTAGATGA
>JAQXZD010000105.1 GCA_029227035.1 Lachnospiraceae bacterium | reverse complement strand
GCCAGATTGTGGCTCTGGAGGCCCAGGGTTCGAATCCCTGTATCCACCCTGTTGCGGTAGCAACTTAATGGGCTATCGCCAAGCGGTAAGGCACAGGATTTTGATTCCTGCATTCGTTGGTTCGAATCCAACTAGCCCAGGTCCTGTCATAAGGAGGGACCCACGAAGTGGGAGGATTCCTTGTGACCGGAAACTGTCAGGAGGGACCCACGAAGTGGGAGGATTCCTTGTGACTCGTTGGTAACCTTATAGCTTGCCAAACAGGAGAGTTTCGTAAGAGATTTTCTGAATGGAACAATTGAATATGGGATACTAGCTCAGGTGGTAGAGCACTTGACTTTTAATCAAGTTGTCGGGGGTTCGAATCCCCCGTGTCTCATTACTGAAAAATAGCGGAAAGCATTGATTTACAGGCTTTCCGCTATTTTTATTTTCCTGGTTTAGGTATTTGTTCCGGCGAGTAAATTTATTGTACTACGTGAAATAGGAGGTGTCCCCCTTGTATAATCCGAATGCTTCTTATATAATGAAAGCTGTCCGGGGAAACAGGTGCAAATCCTGTACGAGCCCGTCGCCGTGAGGCACATTGTACGGTCAATCTTATCAAAAGCCACAGTTTTGAGACAAGCCATTGGGAGAAATCCTGAGAAGGCGATTGACGGAGTGCCGAGTCGAAATATCCGGACAGAACATCCTTCAGAAAAATGCCGCGAGCGCCGGCAGTTATAAAATCAGAAGGAAAAAAAGAAAAAAGGAGAAAAATGATGCAAAAGAAACAGGCAACAAAAATGTGGTCATTCTTCCTTAGTATCGTGCTGATTGTGGCTATGGCACTTGTTACGACCGGATGTAATGACAAGAGCGGAAAGGAAACTTCCGAGGTTCAGCCAACAACGGAGATGGCAGCAGCGACGGAGTCTCAGGAGACAGGAGACAACGTACTGGGCGAGGGCAATGTGAAGTTTGTTTTTTCTGTTACGGATCAGGATGGAAATGAGGCAAAGTATGAGATTCAAACCGACAAAAAGACGGTGGGAGAGGCTTTATTGGAGCTTGGCCTGATTGCGGGAGATGAGGGCGATTACGGACTGTATGTAAAGACGGTTGACGGCATCACCGCAGACTATGACAAGGACGGCAGTTACTGGGCTTTTTATGTGGACGGAGAGTATGCACAGAAAGGTGTTGACCAGACAGAGATTACTGAGGGAGCAGAGTATTCCTTTAAGATTGAAAAATAATGAAAGTTACAACCAGAGAAATCACCGTGTTTGCAATGCTGGGCGCCTTGATGTATGTATCTAAGTTTATTATGGAAGTGATTCCCAATGTGCATCTCCTGGGCGTATTTACCATTGCATTTACAGTGGTATACCGGAAAAAAGCATTGTATCCGATTTATATTTATGTGCTCCTGAATGGGATTTTTTGTGGGTTTGCGGCATGGTGGATTCCCTACCTGTATCTTTGGACGGTGCTATGGGGCGTCACGATGCTGCTTCCAAAAGAGATGCCGGTGAAAGTAAGACCGGTTGTGTATATGCTGGTATGTTCAGCCCACGGTTTTCTGTTTGGAACCCTGTATGCGCCGGCACAGGCACTTATGTTTGGACTGGGATGGAAAGGAATGATCGCGTGGATTGCAGCAGGATTTCCGTGGGATTGTATCCATGGAATCAGCAATTTCTTCTGCGGAATCCTGATTGTCCCGATTATCTCTCTGTTACGGCATATGGAAAATTGCATAGAGAAAAAATAAAAAGAACGAGAGGAAGCCTTTGGCTATTCCTCTCGTTTTGCTTTCATTGTATTTTTCTTCCATACCAGATAGGTGACCAGTAAGAGAATGCCGGTGGTGAGCCAGGCAAAAGGATCGGCAAAACAGACACCCGGATAACCGAATGGCTTTGCGGCGGTCAGAATAATGACATAGCGGCTTAACAGTTCCACCACACCGCTGATCATTGGGACAAAGCCACGATTTAGTCCCTGAAGACCGTTGCGGTAGACGAAGATCCATGCCAGCGGAAGCATGAAAATGCTTATGGTATACAGGTAACGCATGGCGGCACTGAGGGTTTCGGCAGATGGATCGTGGATAAACCAGCCGATCATGTACGGACCGGCGAGACAGCATATGAGAGCGGCAGCACCGGCGGCAATAAAGCACAGGAAGAAAGCGCAACGCATTCCTTTGTAGATTCTTTCATATTTGCCGGCACCCAGATTCTGCCCGCAGTAAGTGGCCATGGCAGTTCCCAGTGTCGGCATGGTCTGGGTGGCGATATTGCTGACCTTGGAAGCCGCGGTAAAGGCGGCAACCACACCGGAGCCAAAGACGTTGATGGCGCTCTGAAGAATCATGGTTCCGATTGCCGTGATGGAATAATTTAAAGCCATGGGAATGCCCACGGAGAGCATTTTCCGGATACTCTGTGCATCCATATAATAATCCTCGCGAGTTGTCCGCAGTATCTCATGTTTTTTGAACATGACAATAAAACAGAGCACGGCGGCAACGCCCTGGGAAATAACGGTGGCATAGGCAGCTCCGGCAGTGCCGAGCCGGATAACCACAATAAAAAAGATGTCCAGTCCGATATTTAAGGCGCTGGAAAAAATCAGAAAGTACAGAGGAGTCCTGCTGTCTCCGATTCCGCGTAAAATGCCGGCTCCCACATTGTATGCCATTGTGCAGATAATACCGGCAAAAATAACGCGGATATAATTGTCTGCCGGGGAGAGGATATTCGTCGGTGTGTTCATCCAAAGCAGGAGCTGCCGGGAGGCGGCAACGGTCGGGATGGTGAGAACCAGTGAGATAATCAGCGTCAGAATCAGGGACAGAGCCACATAGTGCCTGAGCTGGGCACGGTTCCTGGCACCGAAGGCATGGGAGACCATAACACCGAAACCTTGTGCGATTCCGTTGGCAAATCCCAGCACCAAAAACATAAGGCAGCCGGTAGAACCGACTGCCGCAAGTGCATCTTCGCCAAGATATTGTCCGACAATGACAGTGTCTACCATATTATAAAACTGTTGAAAGAGATTCCCCAGAAGAACCGGAACAGAAAACAGAAGAATGATTTTCATTGGATTACCGATTGTCATATCTTTACTCATGATGCAATACTCCTTTGTCTCTTAAGTGTTTTTGTGCGAAAGAAAGAGACTAACATAAAGCCAGTCTCTGACTGCGGGCAACAGGACTTGAACCTGCACGTCATGGACACTAGAACCTAAATCTAGCGCGTCTGCCAATTCCGCCATGCCCGCAAAGTATAATTTGAAAATGCGTCCATCTCTTACTATACAGACTCATTTCACAGATGTCAACAGATTTTTACAGGTGGATTTTCGCAAAATTTCGTTGACGCACACACAGGAGGAATGATAGACTGGATTTAACTGGACGATGAGAATTTTTGTGCCTGATTTAAAAGGAGAAAAACATGATTGAAGTGAAACACATCTCGAAGGACTTTGTATCTGCCAAAAAGTATCCGGGATTTAAGGGGGCAGTCAAAGGGCTGTTTTCAAATGAAAAAGTTGTGAAACATGCGGTGGAGGATATTTCTTTTTCCATTCCGGACGGAGAAATTGTAGGATATATCGGAAGTAACGGAGCAGGAAAGTCGACCACGATTAAAATGATGACGGGAATACTGAAACCGACCGGCGGAGAGTGTCTGGTAAACGGAATCAATCCCAGCAAAAAACGGAAGGAGAATGCACAAAATATCGGAGTGGTATTCGGGCAGAGAACACAGTTGTGGTGGGATTTGCCGTTAAGCGAGTCTTTTTCCATATTAAAGGAAATCTATAATGTATCGGATGAGGATTATCAGGAACAGATGAAATTCTTAAACCGTGTGCTGGAACTGGAGAAATTCTTTCATTCTCCGGTTCGTACCCTGTCTTTGGGACAGCGTATGAGGGCGGATCTTGGAGCGGCATTATTGCATAATCCGAAAGTGCTTTATCTGGATGAACCGACCATTGGGCTGGATCTGGTGGTGAAAGATAATATCAGGGACGCAATCCGTGAGATTAACCGGAAATACCATACAACGGTCATCTTAACCACCCATGACATTGAAGATATTGAGGAATTGTGCAGCAGAATTATCATTATTGATGAAGGCAAGAAGATTTATGACGGCTCCTTGGAGAATTTGAAAGAGGAGTACGGAACGATGCGCACGGTTACGATGGAAGTGAAATCTGTGGAAAAATTGCAGAAACTGGATCCGGAAAAGGAGTTTGGCACGACACCGGAGCAGTGCAGGCTGGAACTTGACAGGGAAAATAATGTCTGTCAGGTTACGTTTGATAAGCATCAGATACAGGTGCCGCAGATATTGTCCTGCATTATGGAGCTTACAGAGGTCAAGGATGTGCAGATTCAGGAAACGGAACTGGCAGAGATTGTAAAGGCAATTTATCGCCATGGAAACGGGGAGGAAAGCAAATGTTAAAAGCACTTAGGATATATGCGCCGTTTGCCATCAATGAACTGAAACGGCAGATGGCATATAAAGGAGCATTTTATCTGTTTATTTTTATCAGTACTTTTGGTTCTTTTATCAGCTATTATCTGTGGATGGCAGTGTATGGGAGCTCTGAAAGCGCCGTGCTGGGCGGGCTGACGCAAAATGAAATGGTAGTGTATATTTTTATGACCTATGTGACAGGTTGTGTGGTGACGATTTCCATTGCAGACTGGGTGAGTGATGACATTGTAAAGGGTACGGTATCTATGAATCTGATAAAGCCCATTGATTATCGCATGAGTCTGATTGCAAGAGCACTGGGGAATATGATATACCGATTTCTGTTTCCGGGGGTGATTGTCTGGATCGGACTTGAGATATACCGGGTTTGGGGACTTGGAATGAAGGCAACTGGAATTCTTACGATTCTGGCATACATTGTGAGCGTGGCAATGAGCTTTTTGATTTTTGTGTTATTTGATTTTTGCTTTGGAATGATAGCTTTTTTTACAACTTACATATTTGGAATGCTGATGGCGAAGGAAGCGTTGTTAAGTTTCCTTACGGGGCAGTTGATTCCGCTAAGTTTTTTCCCGGAGAGTGTGCAGAAGGTGTTTGATTTCCTTCCGTTTTCCTCCATGATTTATACGCCGGTTATGATTTATCTGGAAAAATATTCGCAAAAGGAATTGGCATTTGTACTGTTCCGTCAGGCGGCATGGGTGGTATTGCTGTATGTGCTGGGAAGCCTGATATGGAAGAAAGTTACCGGCCGTCTTGTGGTACTGGGAGGTTAGTATGAAGACAATAAAGAGATATCTGCGGTTGTACCGCATATTGGTATCACAGTTTTTTAAAGTTATTTTACAGTCAAAGGTAGATTTTTTTATGGGACTGTTGGGATTTTTTCTTACCCAGATTTTCGGAATTGTTTTTCTGTTTCTGGTATTTCGGCAGATTCCGAGTCTGAACGGCTGGACATTGGAGCAATTGATTTTTATTTATGGATTTGCCCAGATTCCGAGAGGAATTGATCATTTATTTACAGACAATATCTGGATGGTTGCGTGGCATACGGTGGTAAATGGAGAATTTGACCGTTATATGCTGCGTCCTATGAATGTTTTCTTTCAGATTATCAGTGAGAAACTGCAGCCGGATGCAGTGGGAGAACTTCTGGTGGGAGGTATTCTTGTCGGATATTCCATTTCCAAAGGGGTGGTTACTGTGGACGCGTTTCATGTTCTGATGTTTGTGATTTCCATATTGGCGGGAGCTGTGATATATACGGCAATTAAGCTGTTTTTTGCATCCATTGCTTTCTGGGTGAAGATAAGCGGGCCTTTTCTTCAGGCAGCTTATGAAATGGCGGATTTCGCAAAATATCCGACAGAGATTTATGCAAAGGGAATCCGTTTTGTCATTACATGGATTATTCCATTTGCCTTTGTGGCGTATCTTCCGGCACGATATTTTCTTGCCGGCGGAAGTTCGGTTGCGGTTATCGGAATTGAATCCGGAATTGCGGTAGTATTCTGGTTTATTGCATATGCTTTGTTCCAAAAGGGATTAAGTGTCTACGAAAGCGCAGGAAATTAAAGAAAAAGTCTTGACGAATAAATAAAAATAATGTAGTATACAATTTGTGTGAAAAAGCACATGGGCTTATAGCTCAGCCGGTTAGAGCGCACGCCTGATAAGCGTGAGGTCGGTGGTTCGAGTCCACTTAAGCCCATTACTTGTATACAGAAGAGTGCCCGGATGTCCGGGCACTTCAGACTGTAGACAAAGTCCCGCACTTTTGTGCGGGATTTTTCCGTATTAAGTGTTAGAAAATCCAGCATTTTGCGGATTTTCCAGCACTTTTCTGATATAATAGAAGTATCAAATTAAGGCAGGTGCTTCTACTTATGA
>JAQXZD010000104.1 GCA_029227035.1 Lachnospiraceae bacterium | reverse complement strand
AGATTTCGTTAACAGGCTGCCAAAATACCTGCAGGTATCGTTGGGTTACACATCGGCAGTCGCTTAAAGTGTATTCAATCGTCAAAAATATAAAGTTTTCAAGGAGCGAAGCCCGTTTTCAGTATGGGAAGTTTGAATTATTAAAAAATAAGAAGAATCTTATGCGACGTTGACAAGAACGGAGAGGGACATTTATAATGGAGGGCAGTTGCGTGAAACGGTAAAACAGGAGATGTGAGAAGAATGAACTGGATGAATAAATTAGAGAAAAAATGGGGCAGATATGCAGTCCCGAATCTGAGCCGGTATTTTGTGGCAGCCATGGTAATCGGATATCTGGTAAGCTGGGTGGCACCGGGACTTATGGAGTATATGTATTTTGACATGGGAGCGATTCTGCACGGGCAGATCTGGAGACTGGTTACCTGGATTATCACACCGGCCACTTCGATGGATATCTTTGGAATTCTGTTCCTTTTCTGTGTGCTGATGTGGGGAAGCTCGCTGGAGACATTTCTGGGAACCTTCCGGATGAATGTATTTCTGTGGGGCGGTGTGATTTTAAGCGATATAATCGGAGTTCTTTTATATGGAATTTCGTTTCTGATACTGGGAACACCGGTGTCGATTTACCTCTCCACCTATTATATACTGATGTCCATGCTTCTGGCACTGGCGGTCTGCATGCCGGAAGGGGAGGTGCGTCTGTATTTTGTCCTTCCGATTAAGATGAAGTGGATGCTGTTGTTTGAGCTGGTTTATCTGGGATATCAGGTGATTCGGATTTTCTACACAAGCATTACGGCGCTTGGCGTACAGCTTGGAATTGTGTATGGATTTGTGGCAGGCACGCAGATTATCGCGGCAGTCCTCAATATGTTCCTGTTTTTCTGGTTTTCCAGGACAAGGGTATCCAGAAAACAGAAAAAGAGACAGAAGGAATTCCGCGCGCAGTTTTCCCAGCCGCGTCCGGGCTCCGGCATTTCCCAGCACAAATGTGTAATCTGCGGAAGAACCGAGCTTACGAATCCGGAACTGACTTTCCGTTATTGCAGTAAGTGCAGCGGAAATCGGGAATATTGTGAGGAACATCTCTTTACACATGAGCACATAAAATAAAATTTTGCATTGACTCCAAAAAAATCGTGTGATACCTTTGTTGTTGTATAGTGCACAATGATAGGAGGAACTGATTATGAAAAAGAAACTTTTGAGTGTAGTGTTAGCTGCAGGTCTTGCCCTGTCCATGCTGGCCGGTTGCGGTTCAGACGGAAAGAAGGCAGAAAGCGGTACACAGGCAGGTGAAGCGACTGCGGCTTCGGATCTTAAAATTGGTGTCATTCTGGTAGGAGATGAGACAGAGACATATACGAAGGCGCATATCGACGGTATCAACGAAGCGGCAGAGAAGCTTGGTGTGCCGACGGATAATATCGAGTGGAAAGAGCGTGTTGCGGAGTCTGAGGACTGCTATGATGCAGCAAAGGCACTTGTCGCTGACGGTTGTACTTTGGTAATTTCCAACAGCTACGGTCATCAGGATTATATGAAAGAGGCAGCCGATGAGTTCACGGATGTAAACTTTGTTTCCATGACCGGTGATTATGCGGCAATCTCAGGTGATGATAATTTCTACAATGCATTTACAAACGTATATGAGTCCCGTTATGTATCCGGTGTGGTTGCAGGTATGAAGGTTGCTGAGCTGGATGCAAACGGAGAGATTCCGGCTGAGGGATATGATGCGGACGGCAATGTAAAGATCGGATATGTCGGCGCTTATCCATATGCAGAGGTGGTATCCGGATATACCGCATTTTATCTGGGTGTTCAGTCCGTATTCCCGAAGGTGGTTATGGATGTGCAGTACACCAATTCCTGGTTTGATATTGAGGGAGAAGCAGCGGCAGCGGACAACCTGATTAAGAGAGGCTGCGTCATTATCGGACAGCATGCGGATTCCACCGGAGCACCGGATACGGTAGAGAAGGCATGGCAGAACGGACAGGTCGTATACTCTGTCGGTTACAATATGAGCATGCTTGATGTGGCAGCAGATGCAGCGCTTACCAGCGCAACCAATGTATGGTCTGTATATTATACAGAGCTTCTTGATGCAGTGCTCAAGGGCGAAGCAATTCCGCAGGATTGGTCAAAGGGTTATGATGACGGTGCGGTAGCCATCACAGAGCTCGGACCGAAGGTAGCGGAAGGTACAGAGGAAAAGGTAAAGGAAGTTGAGGCAGCTTTAAAGGACGGTTCTTTACATGTATTCGATACTTCCAAGTTCACAGTAGGCGGTAAGCAGGTTACGGATGAGGATGCAACCATTGACTTATCTTACATGGATTATTCCACCAACACAGTTGTATATGAGGGTGAGAAGAAGTCCGCACTGGCTACGGCAGATGACGGAACCACTTATTTTGAGGAATCCGTTCTTCGTTCAGCTCCGTATTTTTCACTTCGTATTGACGGAATTACAGAATTGAATGCAGAATAAATAAAACTGAACATACGATTTTTAAGGGGGGAGCGCATGTTTTTCGTGTGCTCCCATACTTGCTTACAGGGCAGAAAGGGAAAGATATGAGTGTCGAAGAACCAAAGCTTGCGATTGAGATGAGAGATATTGTGAAGACCTTTGGCAGCGCCGTGGCAAACAACAAGGTAAATCTTGAGGTGCGTTACGGTGAGATTCTGTCGCTTCTGGGAGAGAACGGAAGCGGCAAGACCACGCTTATGAATATGCTTTCCGGAATCTATTTTCCGGATTCCGGAAAGGTTATGATTAAGGGAAAAGAAGTCACCATCCGGTCACCGCATGATGCGCTGGAACTGGGAATCGGTATGGTACATCAGCATTTTAAACTTGTGGATGTGTTCACTGCCGTTGAAAATATCATGTTGGGAATGAAAGAAAAAAGCTCCAAAAAACAGGTGGCGGAGCGTGTGCGCACAATCTGTGACAAGTACGGATTTGAGATAGATCCGGACAAGAAGGTATATGACATGTCCGTGGCGGAAAAGCAGACTCTTGAGATTGTCAAGGTGCTTTACCGCGGTGTGGACATCCTGATACTGGATGAGCCTACGGCGGTACTGACACCGCAGGAGACCAGAAAGCTTTTTGAGGTTATGCGGAATATGAAAGCGGATGGGAAGGCAATCATCATTATCACCCATAAGCTGAATGAGGTTCTCAGTGTCTCAGACCGCGTTGCCATCTTAAGAAAAGGTGAATATGTGGGAACCGTTGACACAAAAGAGGCAACTGAGAGTTCCCTGACGGAGATGATGGTGGGCAAAAAGGTGGAGCTGAATATTGAGCGCCCAATGCCAAAGGAGAAAAACTTACGGCTTGCCGTCCGTCATCTGTCGGTGGAGAACGAATACGGCGGCCTGGTTCTGGATGACGTGAATTTTGAGGCATACAGCGGAGAAATTCTCGGTATCGCAGGTATTTCCGGCTGCGGACAGAAGGAGCTTCTGGAGGCAATCGCCGGATTGCAGCATACCAAAGAGGGCAGCAGTATTTGTTATACGGCTCCGGGAACGGAACCGGAAGAGCTTCTGGAGAAGACGCCAAAGCAGATCAGGGAGTGCGGAGTGGCCTTATCCTTTGTACCGGAAGACCGTCTGGGAATGGGACTGGTCGGCTCCATGGGAATGACGGAGAATATGCTGCTCAGAAGTTATTCGGAAGGAAAATCCCCGTTCCTGTCCATGAAGGAACCGAGACATCTGGCGAAAAAGATACAGAAGGAGCTGGAGGTTGCAACGACCGGAATCAACACACCGGTGAGCAAGCTGTCCGGAGGAAACGTGCAGAAGGTATTGGTGGGACGTGAGATTGCCAATGCGCCAAACGTCCTCATGACTGCTTATGCGGTCCGCGGACTGGATATCAATACATCCTATACCATTTATCATCTTTTGAATGAGCAGAAGAAAAAGGGAGTCGCAGTGGTGTATGTGGGCGAGGATCTGGATGTACTTCTGGCACTGTCTGACCGGATACTGGTTCTCTGCGAGGGTAAGGTAAACGGCATTCTGGATGCCCGTACAGCGACAAAGGAAGAAGTTGGACTTCTTATGACAAATCTGAAGGAAGGAGGTGCCGAACATGCATAAAGAGCCATTTATCCGCGTTACCAAGCGGGAGAGTATGCCTGTCGCAAAGAGGATTCTGATTCGTGCAGGCGCAATCGTTCTTGCAATGCTTCTGGTTATCCTGTTTGTGCATTTTACGGCGGGAATCGGAGCGGGACAAACCCTCGCTTATATGTGGGAGGGCGTATTCGGAAATTCCATATATATGCGTGATACTGTGTTCTATGCGGCGAAGCTTCTGTGTATTGCAGTTGCGCTGGCACCGGCTTTTAAGATGCGTTTCTGGAACTGCGGAGCGGAGGGACAGGTGCTGGCAGGAGGACTGGCAACGGCACTGGTGATGGTCTATTGCGGAAATCTTCCGGCGCCTCTTCTGTTCCTTGTCATGCTGATTGCGGCAGTGGGACTTGCCATGATATTTGGCATTCTTCCGGCTGTCTTCAAGGCAAAAATGGGAGTCAACGAGACGCTCTTTACATTGATGATGAATTATGTGGCGATACAGCTTGTGGATTTCTTTTATAACAAGTGGAAGGGAAAAGCCTCTTCCCTCGGAAAGCTGAACAAAGGAACCAAGGCAGGTTATCTTCCGACACTGTTCGGAAGCGAGAATTCCTGGCTGGTAATCGTGGTTGTCATTCTGACCATAGCCGTCTTTTTCTATCTGTCCAAGACAAAGCACGGATACGAGATTGCGGTGGTGGGAGAATCGGAGCGCACGGCAGAATATGCGGGAATCAGCGTGCCGTCCGTGATTATCCGGACAATGGCAATCTCCGGAGCAATCTGCGGTATCTGCGGATTTATGACAGTGGCAGGTCACGATCATTCCATCTCCTCAGCCACCACGGCGGGCGGATATGGATTTACGGCAATTATCGTGGCATGGCTGGCGAAGTTTAATACCGGAATTATGGCACTGATTTCTCTGTTTGTCATTTTCCTGGAAAGGGGAACGGCACATATTGCGGACAAGTGTTCCGGCTTTGATGTGAGTGCATCCATGATTGTTATCGGACTGGTATTGTTCTTCGTGATAGGAAGCGAGTTTTTTATTAACTATCGGTTGAATTTCAGAGGAAAACAGAAAAAGGAGGTGGCTTGATATGGCAGCGTTTATCGGTTGGATTGTCCGTGCGGTAATCTTTGGAACCATTGTTATGTATGGTGCAATGGGAGAGATTCTTACGGAAAAGGCAGGCCACCTGAATCTGGGTACGCCCGGTATCATGTGTATCGGAGGTGCGTTCGGTTTTGCCGGGGCATATGCGTATGAGAATGCGGTGGCAGATCCGAATGCCCTGCTGTGCATATTGATTGCGCTGGGCTCGGCATTTGTGTCGGCAGCACTGGCCGGTGCAGTATACAGTTTTCTTACGGTGACACTTCTGGTCAATCAGAATGTGGTGGGACTGACGCTTACCATATTCGGTGTCGGACTTGGCAAGTTTTTCGGAACCTATGTCATTCCGGAAGGAGCCGTCACTACCAAGGCGGTTTTTGCCAACAAAGTGTTTATCGCAAAGATTCCGTTCCTCAGTAAGCTCGGAGTTGTCGGGGAAGTTCTGTTTTCCTATGGATTTATGATTTATCTGGCAATCGCGATTGCAATCCTTATGCATCTGTTCCTGCAGAAAAGCCGGACGGGACTGAATCTTCGTGCAATCGGAGAAAATCCTGCCACTGCGGATGCAGCCGGAATCCATGTGACAAAGTACAAGTATCTTGCCATTATGATCGGATCCGGAATCACCGGTTTTGGCGGCGTGCTCTACGTCCTGGATTACGGAAACGGTACCTGGGCGACAGCTTCCGGAGATGCGATAGAAGCACTGGCATGGCTTTCCGTTGCGCTGGTAATTTTTGTGCGCTGGAATACACTGCGTGCCATATGGGGAGCGTACCTGTTCGGACTCTGTTATTGGGCATACAACTATATCCCGACCATGATTGGCGTAAAAATCAATACGGAGCTGGCGCAGATGCTTCCGTATGTGGTGACCATTGTGATTCTGATTATCGGTTGTACGCGCATGAAAAAAGAGAATCAGGGACCGGCATATCTGGGAAGAAGTTACTTCAGGGAAGAGCGGTAACTGAGTTGACAAATTCCGGTTATATCCCTATAATAATAGAATAGCAGAGAACGGGGGACTTAATAAGCCGGTCCCCCGTTTTTTTGTCAACGTAAGGCCGTGTGAGAGACAGCGGCAAAGAGGAGTAGTTGGAGGAACAGACATATGGAAAATGAAACCGTTTCCAAAAATTTTATTGAACAGATTATTGAGAAAGACTTAGCAGAAGGTCATTGTGATACCGTTAAGACACGATTTCCACCGGAGCCGAACGGTTATCTGCATATCGGACATGCCAAGTCTATTCTTTTGAATTCGGGGCTGGCAAAAAAATATGGCGGAAAGTTTAATCTCCGTTTTGATGATACGAATCCTACCAAGGAGAAGACGGAATTTGTGGAGTCCATCAAGGAAGATGTCAAGTGGCTCGGCGCAGACTGGGGAGATGAGGTTTACTTCGCATCGGATTATTTTGACCAGATGTACGAAGCGGCAGTGAAGCTGATTAAGAAGGGAAAAGCTTATGTGTCGGATTTGTCGGCGGAGGAGATTCGCGAATATCGCGGAACTCTGACGGAGCCGGGAAAGGAAGATCCGTATTCCACCAGAACCATAGAAGAGAACCTTGCACTGTTTGAAGAGATGAAGAGCGGAGCCTGCGAGGATGGAAGCAGGGTGTTGAGAGCACGTATCGATATGAAGAGCTCCAACATTAACATGAGGGATCCGATCCTTTACCGTGTTGCCCATATGACACATCACAATACCGGGGACAAGTGGTGCATCTATCCGATGTATGATTTTGCGCACCCGATTGAGGATGCCATCGAGGGAATTACCCACTCCATCTGTACGTTGGAATTTGAAGATCACAGACCGCTGTACGACTGGGTGGTAACGGAGCTCGGTTACAAGAAGGATGCGGACGGAACACCGAAGCAGATTGAATTTGCCAAGATGTATCTCACCAATGTGGTGACGGGAAAGCGTTATATCAAGAAGCTGGTGGAAGACAATATTGTGGATGGCTGGGACGATCCGAGACTGGTTTCCATTGCGGCACTCAGACGCAGAGGCTACACACCGGAATCCATCCAGAAGTTTGTGGAGCTTGGTGGAATCTCCAAGGCGAACAGTTCCTGTGATTACGCAATGCTGGAGTATTGTATCCGTGAAGACCTCAAGATGAAGCGTCCGCGTATGATGGCGGTGCTGGAACCGGTGAAGGTAGTGATTGACAATTATCCGGAGGGACAGGTGGAACAGCTTCCGGTGGACAATAATCTGGAGAACCCGGAGCTTGGACAGAGAACCGTTCCGTTTACCAGAGAGTTATATATTGAGAAAAGCGATTTCATGGAGGAGCCGCCGAAGAAATACTTCCGTATGTTTCCAGGCAATGAGGTTCGCCTGATGAATGCTTACTTTGTAAAATGTACAGGCTGTGAGAAGGACGAGGACGGAAACGTAACCGTAATCCATTGTACTTACGATCCGGAGTCCAGAGGCGGCAACAGTCCGGACGGACGTAAGGTAAAGGGAACCATTCACTGGGTGTCTGCCGAGTATGGTAAAAAAGCAACGATTCGTCTGTATGAGAATCTGATTGATGAGGAGAAAGGAACCAAGGACGAAGAGGGAAATCTGAATCTGAATCCGAATTCCCTGACGGTTCTGACAGACAGTATCGTGGAACCGGCACTGATGGAGGCAAAGGCATATGAGAGCTATCAGTTTGTGCGTCAGGGATTTTTCTGTGCCGATTATAAGGATTCCAAACCGGGACAGCCGGTATTCAACCGTATTGTTTCATTAAAGAGTTCATTTAAGCTGCCGGCAAATCCGGTACAGCAGTAGAGATAGGGGGACAATTATGAATTTATTATCTGGATTGGAAAAATTCGGGCTAAGTCCGATGGATACGGAGCATCTTTTTGAGGAAGAAAAGAAGGAAAGCACAGCGAGCAAAGCATCTGCAAATGAGCCGATTGTGCACACAGAGGAGGAATTTTTGCTGGACAAGACGGTGAAATGTCCGGTGTGTGACAATACGTTTCGAACCCGCGTGGTTAAGACGGGACGCGTAAAGCGTCTGCAGCCGGATCCGGATTTGCGTCCGCGTTTTCAGTATATTGACACCACAAAATATGATGTATCATCCTGTCCGAAGTGCGGATACACGGCGATGAACCGGTATTTTTCCCACTTAACAACGGGACAGATTCGAATGATCGAGGAAGGCGTTCACAGAAAGTTCAGACCGGAACCGGAAGCCAAAGAGGAAGAGATGAAGGCTTATTCCTATGACAAAGCCATTGAGCGCTATAAGCTTGCGCTTTACAATACCATGGTCAAAAAGGGCAAGGCGAGTGAGATGGCTTATGAGTGCCTGAAGATATCCTGGCTCTACAGAGGACAGATAGAAGAGTTAAATGAGGCCCAGGAGAAGGACGAAGAGAAGCTGAAGGAGTGCCGGGAGCAGGAGAATCTATACTATGTGCAGGCATATGACGGATTTGTCAAGGCGATTGCATCCGAGAATTTCCCGATGTGCGGCATGGAGGAGAGCACGGTGAACCTTTTGATGGCAAACATGGCATTCCGTCTGGAGAAGTACGATGTTGCATCAAAGTTTGTATCAACCATTCTGGCATCCGCAGCATCCGCGCGTCCGGTTAAGGATCGTGCCATGGATCCGAAGGAAGAGATTATCGCAAAGATGCATGATGCCAAGGCATAGGCATGGAGGTTTGTATGGCCGGAAAGTATTATGCGGTTTTAAAAGGCAGAATCCCGGGAATCTATTTTTCGTGGGAAGACTGTAAGAAGATGGTGGACAAGTTTCCGGGGGCACAGTACAAAAGCTTTCAGAAGCTGGAAGAAGCGGAAGCCTTTATGGGACAGAAGTCTGTAGAACCGGCAGAAGAGCCGGAAAATTATGCGTTCGTGGACGGCTCCTACAATGTACAGGATGCCGTCTATGGTTATGGAGGATTTCTGGTCGCCGGAGGAAGCAAGTATGTGCTTCAGGGCTCAGGAAAGGATCCTTCCATGGCTTCCATGCGTAATGTCGCCGGGGAGATACTGGGAAGTATGGCGGCAATGAAGCAGGCGCTTTCGCTGGGGCTGACGGAGCTTACCATCTATTATGACTATATGGGAATTGAAATGTGGGCAACCGGTGCATGGAAACGGAATAAAGCAGGCACGGCTGCCTATTATGATTATGTGCAATCCATTCAGGACAGACTGAAGCTCACCTTTGTGAAAGTGAAGGGACATTCCGGCATTGAAGGGAATGAGGAAGCGGACAGGCTGGCAAAGCAGGCGGCAGGAATTGAAGAGAGGTGACAGAGTGAGCGTATTTAATGTGGAATTAAAGCGGATGGTGGATGACAGCTATGATATTGAAATCGGGTATCAACTGATGGATCAACTGGTGGATGATCTGGATACCGGACTGTTGGGAAAAATCAAAAAGCTGGCTGTCATTACCGACAGTAACGTACAGGAATTATATGCGAGACCAATCTGTGAGAAACTTCTGGAGGCGGGATACAAGGTAGAAATGTTTGTGTTCCCGGCGGGAGAAAAAAGCAAGACGAGACAGACCAAGGAGCGCATCGAGGATGCAATGCTGGAAAAGGGATACCGGAGGGACTGTGCCATCCTTGCCATTGGTGGAGGTGTTGTTACGGATCTTGCCGGATTCGTGGCAGGTACTTACGGGAGAGGTATTCCTTTCATCAATTATGCCACAACGCTTTTGGCGGCAGCAGACGCATCGGTGGGCGGAAAGACGGCCGTGGATACGCCGCTTGCCACCAACCTGATCGGCTTATTCAATCAGCCGCAGAAGGTATATATTGATATCGCAGCATGGAAGACTCTG
>JAQXZD010000103.1 GCA_029227035.1 Lachnospiraceae bacterium | reverse complement strand
ATGTCATCCATGCAAAGGAACTGTACCTGTTCTCTTTTTTTATCAGCATTCTGAGTCATCATAAGTAGAAGCACCTGCCTTAATTTGATACTTCTATTATATCAGAAAAGTGCTGGAAAATCCGCAAAATGCTGGATTTTTTAACACTTAATACGGAAAAATCCCGCACAAAAGTGCGGGACTTTGTCTACAGTCTGAAGGATGCCGTAGCACGGCATCCTTTTTTGTTTAAAAATATTATAAAAAAGGGAGGTCCTCGCGCCTTATCCGGGTGCGAGGAAATGAAAAAGAAAAAGTATATTTCTTGTTTATGATGTTAGTATAGATTTCAATTATGAAGCTGGTATGTGGAGATTATGAGAAGATTGTTAATAAAATATGAACAAAATTGTAAGATGCGAAGAAGCATGGAAAGAATCGGAAAAAATAATCGACGATTATCGGAAAATGTGTATAATGTATATATAGCCAAGAATTATTCACAATGACAAATGAAATTTGTAATTCGGGCGTCAAGCTTGCTTGTAAGCTGAATTATAGATTTCATTTGGTAGGTGAATAGAATTCACCTACCACACAGCCTCAGACAGAAGCTGCGTAGCAGCGACAGATACGCATCGCGTAGCTGGTCTGTGGCATGTGGTAATTGTGAATAATGTAGGCAAGGACTTGGAAAAGTAAGAAAGCAGTTACAATAAGATAACGAAAGGGAATAGATAGAATGATGTATGACTGTATTATTGTAGGGGCAGGTATTGCCGGAGCCACTGCGGCGCGCAGGCTGGCAGAGGAAAAAAACAAAAAGGTTCTGGTAATTGAGCGAAGAAATCATGTGGGAGGAAATTGTTACGACCGACCGGATGAGCATGGGATTCTGATTCATGAGTACGGACCGCATATTTTTCACACGGATGATGAGGGCGTGCGTGAATTTTTGTCCCGTTTTACCAAGTGGTACGATTTTGGTCATGAGGTGGTGGCAAAGGTTGGAGATCAGCTTATCCCGGTACCGTTTAATCTGAATACACTGCATATGGTATATGACAGCGAAAAGGCAGACAGACTGGAGCAGAAGCTGATTGCGGAATACGGAGAGGGAAGCCGGGTACCGATTATGCAGCTTCAGAAGAATCCGGATCCGGATGTCCGGGAAATTGCGGATTATGTATATAAGAATGTTTTTTTGTATTATACCATGAAGCAGTGGGGACAGAAGCCGGAGGAAATCAGTCCTGAGGTGACGGGGCGTGTGCCGGTGGTGATTTCCGGAGATAACCGGTACTTTAAGGATAAGTACCAGAGTGTGCCGCTTCAGGGATTTACACCAATGTTTGAGGAGATGCTGAAACATCCGAATATTGAAGTCAGAACAAATACGGATTGCAGGACGCTTCTGCAGTTTGAAGATGGCAAAATTTATTTTGAGGGCGAAGAGTTTGGCGGCACCCTGATTTACACAGGTGCAATCGATGAGTTGTTTGAATGTCGCTTTGGACGTCTTCCGTACCGTTCTCTGGAGTTCAAATTCGAGCATTACGATCAGGATTCCTTCCAGGGGCACAGCGTGGTCAATTATACCGTGAGTGAGGATTATACCAGAATTACGGAGTTTAAGTTTTTGACCGGACAGAAGGATACCGACGGAACCACTATCGTAAAGGAGTATCCTTTTGCCTACACCGGAGCGGAGGGAGAGATTCCGTACTATGCGATTCTGGAAGAAAAAAACGAGCAGCTTTATGAAAAATATCGCAGTCTGACAGAGCAGTATTCGAATTTTCATCTGTTGGGAAGGCTGGCAGAGTACAAATATTACAATATAGATGCCATGTGCCGCAGAGCCATGGATCTTGTGGGGGAGATAAAATGAAATTACTGACATTTGCTATACCTTGTTATAATTCGCAGGATTATATGGAACACTGTATCGAATCGATTCTGCCGGGAGGCGAAGATGTGGAGATACTGATTATCGATGACGGTTCCAAAGACAGAACCGCGGAGATTGCGGATGCTTATGCCAAAAAGTATCCGACGATTGTCCGCGCGATTCATCAGGAAAACGGTGGACACGGCGAAGCGGTCAATGCCGGAATCCGCAATGCCACAGGACTTTATTTTAAGGTGGTTGACAGTGATGACTGGGTAGATCAGGATGCCTATCAGAAGATTCTTGCCAAGCTTAAGGAACTTGCCGGTAACAGGGAGGCTCTTGACATGTTGCTTGCCAATTATGTCTATGAAAAGGAAGGCGCCCGTCACAAGCGCGTCATGCGACAGACCGGTTTTCCGCAGGATCAGGTATTCACATGGTCGGACGTAAAGCATTTTTACAAAGGGCATTACATTCTTATGCATTCTGTGATATACCGGACCAAGCTTCTGAGGGAGTGTGGACTGGAGCTGCCGAAGCATACATTTTATGTGGATAATATCTATGTTTATAAACCGCTTCCACATGTACGGACCATGTATTACATGGATGTGGATTTCTACCGTTATTATATCGGAAGAGAAGATCAGTCGGTGAACGAGCAGGTGATGATTAGCAGAATCGACCAGCAGATCAGGGTGAACAAGATTATGATTGATGATGTGGATCTTCACCGGGTACTGAATCTGAAATGTCGTAAGTACATGCTGAATTATCTGGAGATTATCACGGTTGTTACCACGGTGATGCTGCTTCGCTCCGGGACGGAAGAAAACCTGGAGAAAAAGCGGGAACTCTGGAAGTACATAAAGGACAAGGATATTACGCTTTTTCACAAGCTGCGTAACGGAATCCTTGGGCAGACCATGAATCTGCCGGGAAAGGGCGGCAGGAAGATTTCCGTGGCTGCGTACAGGCTTTCCCAGAAGGTTGTGGGATTTAATTAGGAATATAAAATTCATTGCATTTATGGCGCAGATTCCATATACTGAGGGTAGTTGGAATTTGCGCTTTTTATTTGATGGGAAAAGTACTGATAGAGTGAGGAAGGAATATGAGTTATACACCGGGAGATATTTTAAATTATATATACGAGAATAAGTTGGATTCGGATTTTGTATTTGCACTTATGAATCATGTGCAGAATTTTTCGATAGGGGAAATTACCGATAAAAAAATAGAAAAGCGCGGAGATGAATTTTATCTGACGTCAAAGTCATATTCCATTGATGTCAGGCTCACAGATGATGAGATACTCACAGCGGCTATGAATGGCCTGTATATCAGTGCATTTATATCAAGAAAAGAAGATAAATATCACATACATTTTCTGGTACATCAATATCCGGAAAGTATGAAATCACGATTTGAAGAAGAGATTACAAAAGAAGTCATCCATTATATGATTCATGGAACTGTTATTGCACTGCGGCTTGATACACCTGAAAAAGTAAATGAGTATATAAAGCGAGATAAAGCGTAATAAGATAGGGATAAGGCTTCATCCTCCAAGCGTAATATCCTGCCGGGCGTGTGCTTTTTGTCATTGTTATTGCTCCTTTTGCCAAAATAATCCTGAAATTATAGTTCCCTGAAAGAAAGATTTTTAATCATAAAATTTTGGAGGTAGTATATGCAGCGAATTCGACCGGATTATTATGAAAAATTTATTTGTATCGCAGACAAGTGCCCGATTACCTGTTGTCAGGAATGGAAGATTGCAGTTGATGCGGACACCAATCGCAGATGGAAAAAGATTCTGCCACCGGAAGATATGGCAGATAAAAAGAAAAATTTAAGCGCATATACCATGCAAAAAGGCGGCATGCGGGTGATTGGTCTTGATGAAAACCGCCGTTGTCCCTTCCTTGCGGACAGTAAATTGTGCAGACTGGTTTCGGCATATGGCGATAAGGTGCTTTCAAAAACCTGTACGGATTTTCCACGTGAGGTACATATATTCCAAACCCATGAGGAAGAAACCCTGATGCCATGCTGCCCGGCGGTGCTTGATTTATGGAAAGAAGAAGAGATTCATTTCCCGGAGGTTTCTGTGCCGCGGAAAACAAATATGCTTTTATTTCAAATTCGTCAAAAGATTATCGAGCGCTTTCAAAATAACCAAAAATCTGTGGAGGATTCATTACTAGAAACTTTTTATGTTTTGCTGGAATTGTTAAAAGATCCTATATCAAAGGAGCGGATACAGGATTATTTTTCCGAAGATACCTTACTGCAATTACAGGCAGCAATTGATGAAGTAGAATTGCCGGTATTTGACACCATAGCAGAGTGTAATGAACTGCTTTTGGATCTTGCTGTAAATTATCGGAAAGAAGGCTTGTACCGGAAATATTTAAATCCGGTAGCGGAACAGGCAGAGCAGCTTTTCGAACAGTATGGGACAGAGGAAATACTTGAAAAATGGAGAGCGTTTCAGGGAAAATTGCAGTCGTATCAGAAACTTTTGCATAATTTTCTGGCGAATGAAGTGTTCTCGGATCTTCTGGTGCCGGATGGAAATTTAAAGCAGATGGTGATAAAAATGCAGTGGATTGCGATGGAATACACAGCAATCCGCCAGAGCTTATTTTTAAAATGGCTTAACGATGGCTGTGAGGAACTTTCGTATGAAACGGTACGGGACTATGTGGTTGTCATCACACGAATGATGGGATATGACGAGGAAGATATTTATGAGTATCTGACCAACAGTTTTGAGGCTTTGATTTGGGACTGGGGATATCTGGCACTCATTGTTGGAAAGGCAATTGTCTGAATTGGTTTGGAAAACGGCAGGTTTCCAAGAGTTGCAAATGCAAAGTCATTGGAATATACTTTACATTAGTTGAGTAAGCAAACAGGCAGTGGAGGTCATATGGGAAAAGAACAAACAGAAAAACCGAGAACGGTGGCAATCGGAATTCAGGATTTTGGAAATCTTATCAGAAAGAATTGTTTTTATGTGGATAAAACTTCTTTTATTAAGGAATGGTGGGAAAGCGAGGACAGCGTTACTTTAATTGCACGTCCGAGGCG
>JAQXZD010000102.1 GCA_029227035.1 Lachnospiraceae bacterium | reverse complement strand
AGCAGTAAGATCGATATCGTACTGAACACCCTTCTCCTCTTTCATCTTGTCGATGAGCTGCTCGAAGTACTTCTTACCAACCTCCATAACAACGTCAGAGAACATCTGGATGAAACGTCTGTATGAATCATATACGAAACGTTTGAATTTCGGATCCGGATTTCCTGCGATCATAGCTTCTACTACTTCGTCATTCAGACCAAGATTTAAGATGGTATCCATCATACCAGGCATAGATGCTCTGGCACCGGAACGAACGGATACGAGAAGCGGATTCTTAAGATCTCCAAACTTCTTTCCGTTAACCTCTTCCATCCACTTAACGCCTTCCATGGTCTGTGCCATGATTTCATCGTTAATCTTACGTCCATCCTCATAGTACTGAGTACAAGCCTCAGTTGTGATGGTGAATCCCTGTGGTACCGGGAGACCGATTTCAGTCATCTCAGCAAGGTTTGCACCCTTACCACCGAGAAGGTTGCGCATGGTCATGTTACCCTCTTTGAAGGTGTATACCCATTTGTTTGCCATTTGACAATTCCTCCTAAATTTATTGTATTTGTTCAGATCGAAAAATCATTGATTTTTCGCACCTTACGTTTGCCGTGCGGACATGTAGCCGCACATAAATTATTGTAACATAAAATTTGCAAATATCAACCGATAATTCCGGAAATCGGGATAAAAAAATTACAGTCCGGCGCAAAACCAAACTGTAATCTTTATTAAAAATCAAATTTTTCTGCGAAATATGCATCCAGCTCATCAATCGCGATGCGCTCCTGCTCCATCGTATCACGGTCACGCACGGTAACTGCATGATCCTCCTCAGAATCAAAATCATAGGTGACACAGAACGGTGTTCCGATTTCATCCTGACGGCGGTATCTCTTTCCGATGGTTCCCCTGTCATCAAATTCACAGTTATATTTTTTGGAGAGCTGTGCAAATACCTTTTCCGCTCCCTCGTTTAACTTCTTGGACAACGGCAGCACACCAATCTTCACCGGTGCCAGTGCCGGATGAAAATGGAATACGGTTCTCACATCCGGTTTCTCCGGTGTTCCGATATCCTCTTCATCGTATGCAGAGCATAAGAAAGCAAGTACCACACGGTCTGCTCCAAGTGACGGCTCAATAACGTAAGGGACATATTTTTCCCCTCTTGCATCATCAAAATAAGACATATCCTGTCCGGAAACATTCTGATGCTGTGTCAGGTCGTAATCTGTACGGTCTGCAATACCCCAGAGCTCACCCCAGCCAAACGGGAACATGAATTCAATGTCCGTCGTTCCCTTGGAATAGAAACACAGTTCCTCCGGAGAATGGTCACGCAGGCGAATCTCATCCTCCTTGATTCCCAGAGACAGAAGCCAGTCTCTGCAGAAAGCTCTCCAGTACTGGAACCACTCCAGATCTGTTCCCGGCTCACAGAAAAATTCCAGCTCCATCTGCTCGAACTCTCTGGTACGGAAAGTAAAGTTACCCGGTGTAATCTCGTTACGGAAGGACTTTCCGATCTGTCCGATTCCAAACGGAATCTTCTTTCTGGAAGTTCTCTGCACATTCTTAAAGTTGACAAAGATACCCTGAGCCGTCTCCGGTCTTAAATATACTGTATTCTTGGCATCCTCGGTAACTCCCTGAAAAGTCTTGAACATCAGGTTGAACTGACGGATATCCGTAAAATTATGCTTGCCGCAGGACGGACATGGAATCTGATGCTCCTCGATAAAAGCTACCATCTGCTCATTACTCCATCCATCCACGGAGCCTTCCAGTTCAATTCCGTTTTCCTGAGCAAAGTCTTCAATCAACTTGTCGGCACGAAATCTCTCATGACACTCCTTACAATCCATAAGCGGATCGGAAAAACCGCCGAGATGCCCGGATGCCACCCAGGTCTGCGGATTCATGAGAATCGCGCAATCCACACCAACATTGTATGGGTTCTCCTGAATAAACTTCTGCCACCATGCACGCTTCACATTATTCTTCAGTTCCACTCCCAGATTGCCGTAATCCCATGTATTTGCAAGGCCTCCGTATATCTCAGAACCCGGATATACAAATCCTCTTGCCTTTGCAACCTGCACAATTTTGTCCATTGTCTTTTCCATTATGTACTCCTCACATTCTAAAATTATTTATAGATAATATAGGTATATACCTGACTCAGCTCGGAACCGGCTTCCGTACTCTCCTCCGGCTCGTCAAAATCAAAGGTTACCTCCGTATCCTCAGCCGAACTGTTCAAAAGCTCATCATCCGTAACCGCACCGCTTACTTCCTGAGCCTGTGTGTCCTCAACGGCAACGCCCTCTGTCTCTTCCGCTTCCTGTGTGCCCTGCGTCTCCTGCTCCGTCTCCAGAAGAGAAAATCCTTCTCCTATGGCGATGGTCTGCTTATCCACGTATTTTGTATTCTGCACGGACACATAAGCAATTGTACCCTTGACTTTTACATTCAGATTACCCCGGATCACTGCCACTTTGTAATCCGCATCTTCCATAAATTCCTTTGCGTCACAGGCAGCAATCTTTCCATCTTTTACAGAAGCAAAATCCCCGTCAAAAGAATACCCCGCTGCCAGAGCCTGTGCAACACTCCCCGTAAAAAGCTCAATGTCATTGAACTTCCGGTAATCGGCTGCCGATGCATACGAGATGGTCAGGGTTGCCTTTCCATCCTTAACCGTAAGATCCTTTAACTCCACAAGTCCTTTTCCGTTTTCCTCATTATAGGTATCTATGGTACTCTTTATGTATTGTTTCAAATCTTCCTGATCGTAGGTATTCTCGTCGAAATCGTCCACATCCGTGGATACCACTTTCCCGTTCTTCAGTATAAAAACCGTGCTCTCGTCTGCCGTGTAAGATGCGCCGCATCCGAATAATACACCGAGACATAAAACCACTGTCAGCACAGTCGCGACAAATTTCTTCATTTCGTCTCCAATCCTCCTAATCCATAACTTACAATCCATGCTATTATACACTTTTCATATTGGCTTTTCAACCAAAAATCTGCAGGGATTTAAAGTCATGGTGTACATAACACGCCATATACTCCTTCATAATTCTTTTCAGCTCTTCCAGAACTTCGGCAGAGACCGTGAAAGAATACAGTTTTTCAACCGGCGTGGAAATTATGTACTGCAGGGTATAACGTGTGGAATCCAGTATCCGCATTCCCGGAACTTTCTGTCCGCATCTGCTGCAGAAGATGCCGCCCCGCTTCACCGAAAATATGCTCAACTCCTCCCCCGTATGACACTCCATACAGGAAAACACGGATGGTCCCTCTCCGTTAATGGTAATTGCTTTCAGTTCGAATATGAGACGCACCAGCTCCTTGGGAATACTGGTTTTTTCCAATGCCCGCAGGGACTGATACAAAAGCTTTAACATCTCTTTCTCATCATTGTTTTCCTGACAGTAATACTCTGCAAACTCCATAAAATAAAAGCCCAGATATGCCGCATCCAGATCATTGACCAGCTCCCGGAAATAATCTCTTATATTTGCCTTCAGCAGATTGTAGGAACTTCTTCCCTCATACAGTTCAAATTCGCCGAAGACAAATGGGTTTGTCGCTGCAAGAAGCTGACTTCCCGGACGTCTTGCTCCCCTTGCAAAAGCCGTAATCTTTCCTCTTTCTTTTGTCAGAATCGTTATTCTTTTGTCGTATTCGCTAATGGGCATGGCTGTCAAAACCATTCCCATCACAATTACGGACTGTCCCATTGTCTCTTCTCTTTTCCTGCCTCTGATTGTTGCTGTCACACATGGTATCCTTCATCCCGTCCCGATAGGTCAGATAATCGCTCACTTTTCCTGACTGCCAAAATGTCTCCCATGTTTTCTCCATTGCCTCTTCCTCCGTTCACTTTCCTTTCTTAGAATCTGCAATGTAAGAAAAACTATTCCCGAGAAAAAATGGAAACCGTGTTTTCGTTAATCCTCCTCGTGATAACCAAAATTCTTAATGAGGAAATCACTGTCGCGCCAGTCTTTCTTTACCTTCACCCAAAGCTTTAAGTTCACCTTGGTATCCAGCAGGCGCTCCATCTCATAGCGGGCATTTGTTCCGATTTTTTTCAGCATCGCTCCCTGCTTTCCGATGATGATGCCCTTATGGGAATCCCGCTCACACACGATTGTGGCGTCAATATCTATCATGTCTCCGCTTTTCCGCTCCTTCATCCGGTCAATGGCAACGGCGATTCCGTGCGGCACCTCATCATTTAAAGCATGCAATGCCTTCTCCCGGATAATCTCTGCACAGATTGCTCTCTCCGGCTGGTCAGTAATGGTATCCTCATCATAAAACTGAGGTCCATAAGGCAGATATTTGAATATGGAATCAATGACGTCATCAACATTTTCTCCCCGCAGGGCAGACGTCGGAATAATCTCCGCAAAATCATAGATTTTCCGGTAGGTATCTATATATTCCAGCACCTGTTCTTTTTTCACGGTGTCCACCTTATTGATAATCAGAATCACCGGTGTGTTGACCTTGCGAAGCTGTTCTGCAATATGCTGCTCTCCGGCGCCGATAAAGTTGCTCGGCTCCACCAGCCAAAGAATAACATCCACTTCATTCAATGTCTTTTCCGCAACGTTTACCATATATTCACCCAGCTTATTTTTTGCCTTGTGAATGCCGGGCGTATCCAAAAAGACAATCTGTCCCTTTTCCATGTCCGTATACACGGTCTGTATCCGGTTTCTTGTTGTCTGCGGCTTATTGGATGTAATGGCAATCTTTTGTCCGATCAGACGGTTCATCAAGGTTGATTTTCCCACATTTGGTCTTCCGATAATGGTCACAAAACCGGATTTAAAATTTGCTGCTGTCATCTCTTGTCTCCTTTTGTCCTGCTCTCATTGTTCACACAATCCCCGAATGGACATAAACATTCCTTTTTCCTTACGGATTGCATTTTCATTACCGATTACACACAGACAGTCATCCTCCAGCACAGATGCAATCAGTCCGGAGAGCTGTCGAATATCCTCCGGCTGTGCGACAAGAACCTGCTCCCTTTCCTTCTGAATATCTGCATACTCTATATTCTGCAGATAGGCAGACATGGAACGGCTGCCCTTTGCTTCCGGAGTGAGAGGGGTATCCAGGGAACTGAAGGTTCCGATGATATATTTTGTCATATCCCGCTCATCCGGATTAAAATTCTCCACATACTCCGGTATTTTTTCGTAAACCGCATTTGTCCCAGCAAGATTCGGATCCCGATAGGATACAAAATAAGTCTCACCGGTTCTTAAGAAGGAGTCCATACATCCGTATGCTCCACCCTTCACGCGGATATTATTCCACAGATAATCATAGCTTAAAATCATCTTCAATATCTTAAGCGCTCCGCTGTATGCATATCCATGCTTCCGGAAATTGCCCACACGCGCCACATACTGAATCTGGGAAGCATCCGTAAATCCCTCATTCTTTTTTTCAAGAACCGGTTTTGTCGGTTCTCCTTCCTCAGCACCTTCCTGAAGCTTGCCCAGGTATTCTACCAGAACCGGCGCAGCTTTCTCATAGGACTCCCGGCTGCCCGTAAAGCTGACCATAAGCCTGTCCTTTACAAAAATCTGATTGATCAATGCTTCCAGCTTCGCAGTTACCTTTCCCGGAGTATCTTTTATCTGTTCATCCAATTTCTGAACCAACTGATAGAAATCAATTCCATGGGTTGCGTCATTATAGAAAGCATAATCCGACTGGTAAGAAAGCGCACGCATTGCCGCCACCTGATGTCCGCTGCTGCTTAAGCTGACCTGCAGTCTGGATTTGACCTGTGCAATCAGTTCCGCAAGCCTCCCCGTATCCGTCAGATCCGAAGTCCGGATAATCTCATCCGCAAGCTCCATTGCCTGCGCCAGATTGCTCTCCAGAACCTTAAGCCGCACCTCATATTTCACCGTCAGTCTTCCCGGATTCTTGATATCCGGGTACAGACCAAGCCCGCTTGTGATGCCGCCTGTATAGATATTGATTGCATTCGCAAGATCTGCGTAAGCATGATTTTTCGTGTTGACATATCCCAGCACGGAACGAAGAACTCCCAGATAAGCAATGTCTTCCTGAGGAATATCCGCACAACCGAACAACAGTGTCAGATAGACAATTCCGTTCGTTGCTACCTCATGCCGCACAACCGGTATCTCTCCCAGCTTCTCTTCCACATTGGAAAAAGCCAGCGCTTCTTTTTTCATATCCTCCCTCTTCAGCATCGGAATCTTTTGAAGATCTTCCTCCGAAGACGGTGTCTCCTGATACTCTCTAAGATGTTTTGTCTGCCGAATTAAAGCCTCCCTTTCTTCCTCCGTGAGGGATTCCTTATAATCTGCCAGCTTCTTTTGAGTCTCTTCTTCCTTCCGTCTGTTCAATCCGCGCTCCGGGGCAACTGTCACCACTGCTCCGTGGGTATTGTCCAGCAGATACGTCTGTATCAGGTTTTCAAAATAGCCGGTGTCAATCTGCTCTCTTAATTCCTTTAAGATATCCAGACATTCCAACGAAAGGAACGGTCTCCTTTCGTCAAAAATCCAGCTCTGCATACAGGTCAGACCATACATAAGTCCCTTTGGATACTGTCCGAAATCCGCTTCCCGGAAACGGAATTCCGCACTGTTGATGCCTGCCAACAGCGCATCTCGGTTTATGCCGGTTTGAACCAGTTCCTGCAGTGTTGTCTCAATAATGGAAACGAACTTCTCCTGATCTTCACGGTCTGCATTCTTTGCGACAACGGAAAATACCGGCTGCAGCATTCCATCATCAAAGGAACCGTACACATCTTCTCCGATTCCGGCGTCAATCAGCGCCTTTCTGAGCGGAGCCCCCGGCGCGCTTACCAACACATAATCCAGCACGGAAAACGCCTGACACAGCTTTGGCTCCAGCACCGTTCCAATGACCTTATTGTACGACAGGTAGGTATTCTTTTTCTCCGGCTCCTCTTCGGTAACCGGATATTTTTTCTCCATGTAAACCATCTCGGAAAACGGTTTCTGCAACGGTATCTCAGAGTCCACCTCCGCCAAATCGTAGCGGCTTAAATACTCTCTGTCCATCCAGTTCAGACGTTCCTCCACATCCATATCCCCATAAAGATAGATATAAGAATTGCATGGATGATAATATTTATGATAAAAATCCAGATAATCTTCATAGGTCAGTTCCGGTATATGTTCAGGATCTCCGCCGGAATTCTTACTGTAGGTATTATCCGGGAAAAGTGCCTGCGTAATCGCCGTTTCCAGTATCTCATCCGGCGACGAGTACGCTCCCTTCATCACATTGTATACCACTCCGTTTATAACAAGAGGCGCATCCTGTGATTCCAGTTCATAATGCCATCCCTCCTGCATAAAAATTTCCCGGTATCTCATAATATTCGGATGGAATACAGCATCCAGATAGACATCCATCAGGTTTTTAAAATCCTGATTGTTATAGCTTGCAATCGGATAGAGCGTCTTCTCCGGATAAGTCATTGCATTCAAAAAAGTATTCAAAGAACCCTTGGCAAGCTCCATAAACGGATCCTTGACCGGAAACTTTTCCGAACCGCACAGCGTCGTATGTTCTATAATATGCGGCACTCCCGTCTCATCCTCCGGCGGTGTCCGAAACCCGATAGAGAATACCTTGTTGTCATCCTCATTGGAAAGGATGCAGATATGTGCACCACTCTTTTTGTGCCTCAGCAGATATCCGTCCGATGCAACATCCTCAATTCTTCTCTCCTCTAACACCTCATACGCCGGTAAGCTCCAATTCCTCATGCTTTCTATTCCTTCCTCCTACTCTTTATTTAGATAAAAAGACTATCACCTAAGTGATAGTCTGAATGATTCTATTAAATTTATACTTCTTAAGCAAGACGTGTTACATTTGCTGCCTGCGGTCCCTTCTCACCGTCAACGACTTCAAACTCAACCTTCTCGCCATCCTTCAGTTCCTTAAATCCGTCCATGTTCAATGCTGAAAAATGAACAAACACATCATTTCCGGATTCGTCTGAGATAAATCCATATCCCTTCTTTGCGTTAAACCACTTCACTGTTCCCTGCTGCATAACAAACTTCCTCCTAAAATAAAACCGGTGCCCTGCACCCTGATTTCTGTGAACGCATTCCCATGCGCTCCAGTACCTTATAACAGTACAAGAGTATCACATCAGCCAAATTCTGTCAACCTATCTCTCATTTCCCAGCACATCCGACACTTCCGTAATCGTCACATAAGCATTCCTGTCCTGCTTTTGCACAATGCTCCGCACTCTGCTGATCTGAAAACGGTTTACCACAAAATAAATCATGGTTTTCTCCTCACCGGAATAGTAACCCTTTGCCGGAAGAAGCGTGATTCCGTTTCCGAATTCTTTGGACAATGCATCACAGACCTGCTTGGATTTGTTGGTAATGATCATGGCTGACTTAGCCTTGTCCAGACCTTCTGCAATAAAATCCACGGTTTTGGACGCCGCCGCATAAGTAATAATGGAATACAGCGGCAAAATCCAGCTTGACTTCACAAAACCTGCCACAATATAAAGCACAACATTATATCCCATCACAAACATTCCGACGGAAAGATTCAGCTTCTTTGCAAAAAGAACGGCAAGAATTTCCACGCCGTCAATAGCACCTCCAAAGCGAATCGTAAGACCGCTTCCGATTCCGGATATCAGACCTCCGAAGATGGCACAAAGCAAAAGATCCTGCTCCGCCAGCGGAGAAGCAATACTTACATCCACCGGAAGCACATCCGTTATAAGCCATGCCGCCAGGGAATAGACAATCACCGCATAAATGGAATATATGGTAAAAGTCAGCCCCATCTTTTTATATCCATACAAAAAAAGCGGAAAATTAAGAAGCAGAAGGAACAAGGACAATGCCAGATAGTCCGGCGTAATCTGTGCCAGAAGCATGGATGTACCGGAAATTCCGGAATCATACAGATTCACAGGGTATAGAAAAAATGTCACCCCAAAAGCATTGATGATTCCTGCGAGTGTCAAAAATAGTATGTTCTTTAATCTGATATCTGCCATTGTAAACTCCTCCTGTCTGCTTTTTATATCTGTTTATCCTGCTCCTTTACCGTCACATCAAGCTGCGGATACGGAATTGAAATATGATTCTCATCCAGCGCATTTTTGATGTTCTCCAAAAGTCTCCAGCGCACCGGCCAGTAATCTTCGTTCTTTACCCATGCCCGAACGCCCATCTGCACGGCACTGTCCGCAAGCTCCGACACATAGATGTCCACCGCTTCTTCGGTAAGAATCGCCGTCTCCCCGGAAAGCACCTTCTTTAGCACCTCTTTGACTTCTGCCAGATTCGCATCATAAGATACCGAAACCTGTAAATCAATACGCCGTTTCTCCATACTGCTCAGATTGGTGATTGCAGAATTGGACAACGTTCCGTTTGGAATCATAATCACTTTGTTATCAATCGTCAACAGCTTTGTATAGAATATCGTAATCGCCGACACCGTGCCTTCCTGTCCGGTTCCGTTCTCCAGAATATAATCTCCCACCACAAAAGGCTTCAGAAGAAGAATCAGCACTCCACCTGCAAAATTGGACAGACTGCCCTGCAGGGCAAGTCCCAGTGTCAGTCCCGCAGAACCCAGCACCGCTACAACCGAGCTGGTTGCCACACCAAACTGCCCCAGTATAATCATGGCAAGCAAAAAGTACAGAGCATATTTTACGCATGAACACAAAAAAGTAATGACTCCGGCCTCTGCCTTTCCCCTCTGTAAACATTTTCCGATAAAACGAACCAGACACTTAATAATCCGGGTTCCGATAAGAAGAACCAGAATTGCAACAACCACCTGAATAAGAAAGCCCAGCAGTGAAGGAACCGCACCTTTGAGGTACGACTGAATCACTCCCGGGTTCTCTACCACTTCTTTCAGCAGTTGTTCCTGAGTACCTGACTGATTCATTAAGATAGCATCAATCTTCATATACACCTGCCTGTAAATTTTTAGATCTCATGTATGAACAATCCGCTCCGAAGTTTTGGTTCAAACCATGTGGATTTCGGCGGCATCAGCCTTCCGGCATCTGCCACGGCAAAAAGCTCCTGAATCGAAGTCGGATACATGGCAAAAGCCACCTTGCAGTCCGTTTGCGCCCGCTTCTCCAATTCCGTCAGTCCGCGAATTCCGCCCACGAAATCAATCCGCCGGTCCGTCTTCGGATCTCCGATTCCCAGCACCGGAGACAACAGGATATTCTGAAGCAGGGAAACATCAAGTCCCTCAACCGGATCCTCGGAAAGCTGCTCCGGCTTTATGCTGCAACGATACCACTGCTCATCCAGAAACATGGAAAAATCTCCCTTTTTCGCCGGGCGAACCATATCCTCCGTCAGACCGTTTTTACCGATGCATCCCTCACCAATCGGATTCACCGTAAAGAGCCGTTCCATCTCTGCCAGAAACTCCGGACTTGAAAGTCCGTTCAAGTCTCTGACCACACGGTTATAATCCATAATCATGAGCTCCTCGTCCGGAAACAGCACCGACAGAAAATAATTAAACTCTTCTGTTCCATCATAATCCGGATGCTCAGCTCTGCGCTTAAATCCAACCTTTACCGCGGATGCTGCCCTGTGATGTCCGTCTGCGATATAAATGGAATCGATTTTTTCAAAAGCGCCCTCAACTGCCGCAATATCTGCCGCATCCGAAATCTTGAACACCCGGTGGCGTATGCCATCCTCCGCGGTAAAATCATAAAGTGGCTGCCCTTCTTTGGTTTTTTCCACTACTTCCGTGATCACCGCATCCGAACGGTAAGCCAGAAAAATCGGTCCTGTCTGTGCACTGCAGGTATCCACATGGTTGATGCGGTCCTGCTCCTTGTCCGCACGGGTATTCTCATGCTTTTTGATGATATTGTCCGCATAATCGTCAATGGATGCACAGGCGGTAATTCCGGTCTGTACTCTGCCGTCCATCGTAAGCTCATAGATATAATACGCTTTTTCTTCATCACGGATAAAGGAACCGTTTTCAATCCATTCCTGCAACATATCATGTGCTTTTTGGTACACGCACGGATCGTAGGTGTCCACATCATCCGGAAACTGCGTCTCCGCACGGTCTATTGCCAGAAATGACTGCGGATTTCCGGCAACTACTTTTTTGGCTTCCTCCCTGTTATATACATCATACGGAAGCGCTGCAATTTTTGATACTTTATCCTCTGCCGGTCTGACACAGGCAAATGGTTTTATCTTAGCCATATATTTACTCCAATTATTTTACCACACGTACACGAATAACATCCTCAACAGTGCGAAGCTTTGCAACTACCTCTTCCGTTACCGGTGAATCCACATCCAGAAGTGCATAGGCGTAATCTCCCTTTGCCTTGTTGGTCATGTCGGACACATTGATGTCTGCCTCACCGAGTATGGTGGTGTACTTTCCGATGATACCCTTTGTATTCTTGTGTAAGATTCCGATTCTTCCGGCTGTGGTACATGCACCCATGTTGCAATCCGGATAATTCACGGAATGAACAATATTTCCGTTCTCCAGATAATCACGAATCTCACGAACTGCCATAATCGCACAGTTATCCTCAGACTCTGCTGTAGAAGCTCCCAGATGCGGAGTCACAATGCAGCCCTTTGCTCCGACAGTTGTGGTATTCGGAAAATCAGATACATATTTCTTAATCTTGCCTGCTGCAAGGGCATCCACCATTGCTTCCTCATCCACAAGCAGATCTCTTGCGAAGTTCAAAACAACCGCTGTCGGCTTCATCATGGCGATTGCCTCTGCATTAATCATCTTTCTGGTGGAATCCAGAAGCGGAACATGGATTGTGATGAAATCACACTCTTTATAGATATCTTCCACATTGCTGATGTGCTTTACACTTCTGGATAAGTTCCATGCCGCATTGACAGAAATATACGGATCATATCCATATACATCCATACCCATATGAGTTGCTGCATTTGCAACCAGGACACCGATTGCTCCAAGTCCGATGACACCAAGCTTCTTTCCTGATATCTCCGTTCCTGCGAAATTCTTCTTCTGCTTCTCTGCCGTCTTTGCAATGCCCTCGTCATTCTGGTTCTCCAGACACCAGTTGATGCCTCCCACCAGATCTCTGGATGCATAGAGCATTCCTGCAAATACCAGTTCCTTGACACCGTTGGCATTTGCACCCGGTGTATTGAATACAACCACACCCTGCTCTGCACACTTGTCAAGCGGGATATTGTTGACTCCGGCACCTGCACGGGCAATGGCAAGCAGGGAATCCGGAAGCTCCATGTCATGCATGGCTGCACTTCTTACCAGAGCAGCCTCTGCATTTGCGATATCCTCCACCTTCTTATAATCATCCGAAAACAGATCCAATCCCACACCTGCGATTGGATTTAAGCAAGTATAATTGTACATTATGCATTCTCCTTTTCAAACTTCTTCATAAATTCTACGAGCTTCTCAACACCCTCTTTTGGCATTGCATTGTAGATAGACGCACGCATACCGCCGACAGTACGATGTCCTTTCAGGTTTACAAATCCTGCTGCAGTTGCTTCTTTTACAAACTTTGCATCCAGTTCTTCGTTACCGGTAACAAACGGAACATTCATCAGGGAACGGTCTTCTTTTCTGACGGTACCCTTGAACAGCTTGCTCTCATCCAGGTAATCATACAGAATCTTTGCCTTCTCTTCATTGCGTCTCTGCATTTCCTCAAGACCGCCCATCTTCTTAAGCCACTTGAACACTTTTCCGCAGATATAGATACCGTAGCAAGGCGGTGTGTTGTACAGGCTGTCTGCGTCTGCCTGTGTCTTCCATTTTAACATGGTAGGAGTTCCAGGAAGTACATCATCCCTGATCAAATCCTCGCGTGCAATCACAATGACAACACCTGCCGGTCCCACATTCTTCTGCACACCACCGTAGATGACACCATACTTTGTCACATCCACAGGCTCTGATAAAAAGCATGAGGAAACATCTGCAACCAATGTCTTTCCCTTGGTATTCGGAAGGGTTTTATACTTTGTTCCGTAAATGGTATTGTTCTCGCAAATATATACATAATCCAGATCTTCCGGAATATCCAGATCGGAGCAGTCCGGAATATAAGAAAATGTCTTGTCTGCTGAGGAAGCAAGTTCGATTGCCTCTCCATACATCTTTGCTTCGCTGTAGGCTTTCTTTGCCCACTGACCGGTCACAATATACCCGGCTTTCTTATTCTTCATCAGGTTCATCGGAACTGCTGCAAACTGCTGAGAAGCTCC
>JAQXZD010000101.1 GCA_029227035.1 Lachnospiraceae bacterium | reverse complement strand
CCGGCTTCTTACGGTATGACCGATACATTAGGACGTATGCATTCTGACGCACAGTTCGCAGGATCTTCTTCCGTACCGGCTCACGTAGAGATGATGGGACTCATCGGTATGGGTAACAACCCAATGGTAGGTGCTACCGTTGCCGTTGCCGTATCCGTAGAGGAAGCAGCACAGGCTGGTAAATTTTAATTAAATTGTGTTAGAATAAACAAAAATTGAACAAAATGACAGACAAAGCACCGCGATTTTTTGAAATTACGGTGCTTTTCTATGCAATTCTCGTGCTTTTAAGGGCATAATGAGGTTGGTTGGAACTACAAAGCCAATTTTTGTACCAACCATAACTGAAACGGGAAAAGCCTGAAACCAGGCGGTTTCTGGGGGCTTGCCATTTTTCATTTTGTGCAAGTTTATGTTCGTAGCACTCATATAACCCTCACAGTATAGCCCTCATTTTGTTTACTGTAATTTATAAAAAAGAGAGAAACTGACAGATATATGTGTTATCATGAATTTAAAGAACTGTACAAAACTATTAGCTGCATTAAACATTTTTATTGACTAAGACCGAAGAATTGCATATACTATAAGTGAACAAAGAGATTTGTTTAGCGTGAATAACGCTTAGAATATTATTCACGTGTAAAGTGAAAGTTTACCGCTGACCAATAGGCGGTATATAAATGGTTGGATTGAAAGTTAGATGATTATACTCATAGAACGTGAGTTTAAAGAAAGTTCAACAGAAGATTTGGTCGTAGAACGCGACCAAGTAAAATAAAAGAAAAGTTCACTGAGAAGAGGCAACTCCTGGAAACAGGAGTTGTTCTTTGTATAGGAGAGAAACATGGCAAAGAAAAAACGTTTCGTATTTTTGTCAAAGAAATTCTATAATACATATCCAATTTCTCGATATCCGGAAATGGAGCAAAAGCAAAATAGACCATACATACAAGTTTATGTAGAAATAGATGGTGTACAATATGCAATTCCTTTACGTTCAGATATAAACCATCCACACGTTTTATGGACGGATAAAAAGAACCATTGTGGTGTTGATTTTTCAAAGGCAGTTGTGATTAAGGATGAAAGTTATATTGATTTGTCTGTGGAGCCACATTTGAGACAAAATGAATTTGATGCACTCAGAGGTAAAGATTTCAAAATAAAAAGTAAAATGGAAAAGTATATTTCTGATTATAAAAAAGCAAAGTAAAATTTAAACAATCCGATAAATCGAATGTTAGTATCATATTCTACATTGCAGTATTTTGAAAAAGAAATTGGATTATAATAAAAAATTGTGTATAAGTTTGAGAAAAAAGGGATAGGCGGTTGCCTATCCCTTTATCTGTTCCATTTCAACTGTATATATTTTTTCTGCGACATCATTGTCAGAATGTCCGGCAAAAGCTTTTATTACATGCCGACCTTCTGCATAAGCGCTTCTTGAAGAACTTGTGAGAAGTTAATACCGGCAGCCGTAGCAGCCTCGTTTAACCATTCAGGAATGGTCAGAGTCTTTTTTACGGAGCGGCTGTTATTTCTTTTCCGGTAACTTAAAAGATCAAACTCTATAACAGTGAGAAACTCACCGGCAGATACAGAAATGGTTTCAAAGTTTGAAGAAGCAGGACTATTTTAGTCCGGCCTGTTTTAAGATTGCTTGCTCCAAACCTTTTTTCAAATCTTTGTTGCAACTCCTTCCCTTGCTTCTATACATATTATAACACGTGTAAACACTTGCGCCAATGTGTAAACACCAACATCATCAACTTGTAAAAGGAGAAATATTATAAAAATTTTTCAGTGTACAATAGGAAGTACCTGTGGTACGCTATATACAGTTATATTGACTTTTTTAGGAGGAGAACAGATGAGAAAACAATTAAACAAAGTAGTAAGCGTCTTGATAGCAATGTGTATGATGCTTTCACTTGGAGTTGTGGATGCGCAGGCTGCAGTGGATAAGCTGAAGATTGAGTATGTGGATGAGGGAGTGACAATCACATCCGATGCCAAGTGTCCGGTGATAGACTGGTCAGGCTGGGCAGAACAGGAGAAGAGCAAGGGGTATTATGGGTACAAGATTTCTGTATTTAATGAAGAAGAGATGGCTGGATATGATCCTTATGACAAAAAAAGTTATTTTAGAGATGGAACTTTTCTTAGCAAGGATACTGTATCCTACGAAATGAGCTATTTACAGCCCGGTACAACTTACTATGTATGCATCATGGGAGATTATTATGATTATTCGGAATGTGTTGATTATAGTGCAGGAAAGCCGGAAGCCGGAGCTGTTTTTGCAAAATTTACGACCGCGGCAGAGAAAAAGACAGTGAAGCTGAATAAGAGCAAAGCAACATTGAAGGTTGGTAAGAAGACTACTGTTAAGTTATCAGGCGTGGATCTCAGCAAGCAGTCATTCAAGTCATCCAACACAAAAGTGGCAAAGGTTTCTAAGAAGGGAGTTGTTACTGGGGTAAAAGCCGGAAAATGTAACATTGTAGTGACAGACAAAAACACAAAGAAAAAGTATATCTGTAAAGTAACTGTTCAGAATCGGAATGAGAAGTAAATCAGGCAGATGTGGAAAGAGTTTTCAAATGATTACATTAAATGATTATTTATATTCCGGGGATACGGTGTTGCGTATCATTAAGAAATATGCAGAGGATTTGCGCGATTCCGCAGACAAAAGCGGGAACGTTATTGACCGGGTGCATTGCGATTTCCTGGAGCAGATTATGGGACTGTTGGAGCACAATGATTTCCTTACCGTACAATCCCAAAAAATCAGAGAATTTTATAAATATATGGCGACAGAATATCCATATCTGTCTTTTACGCTGAAAGGAAGAATTAAGTCTCTGATTCGTGCGGAAGAGAAATTTAACGGATATATTGTAGAGTATATTTATGATTATTATGAAAAGTACAGGGAATATCCGACGGTGGAGGAATTAAAGGAACGTCTGGTATGCTTTCGTGATCTGATAGCTTACCGGATTGTGATTTCCATGCCGCGGTGTCATCTGGAACGCCCGGAGGACAGGGAAAAGGAGGAAATCCGTCATCTGTATCAGATTGCGAATGTTCTTCCGGATTTTCTGCGGGAAAGAGGATTTACACCGGAGCTTGCAGCCGGAGTGAAAGAGAGCAGGTCAGAGCTTTTGAATGAGGCGGTACGTCCTTATTACCGGGACTATATCGAGGGTGTTGAACCGGACGGATATCGCTCGTTACATATTACTTTTTATGATAACAGTGCGGACTGCTTTATGGAAATGCAGCTTCGTACCAAGGAAATGGATGACATTGCGGAGATAGGTCCGGCAAATCATTCGGTATATGAGAAAAATCAGGAGATTGCGCGGGCGAGAAGAGATGCAATTCCGGAGGGGGAATGTGTCTATTTTGATGAAGCTTATGACAGAGTTGTCCGATTGCAGAGACTGGAGCTGGCAAAACTGGATGTAAATATGTTTGCGGCCAATAATAACAGCCTGATTAATGACGGATGCGGATTGTACAGAGGACGTCTGATTCTTCCATATGAACATCTGTCACGTTTCCAAAACGATCTGATTGATTAGGAGATAAAACGATTATGAAAAAATATATAAAGCGGATTCTTGCGCTTTGTCTTGTATTTGTTCTGCTGTTATGCGGAGTCGGGGCAGAGAGGGAGACTGAGGCAAAAACAAAAAAATATCAAAAGATGTCTGTCCATTTTATCGATGTGGGACAGGGAGACAGTACATTGATTGTCTGCGGAAAGAAAGCGATGCTGGTGGATGCAGGAGACGGAAATCAGGGTACAAAAATTCAGAATTATCTGAAGAAACATAAAATCAGCAAGCTGGATTATGTGATTATGACGCATCCGGATGCGGACCACATCGGCGGTATGCCCGTGATTCTCACCAAGTTTGACTGCGGAAAAATACTGATGCCGGATGTGACAAATGATACAGCCACTTACCGAAATGTGGAGTCTGCCATGAAGTACAGAAATTATAAGGCAGTTCATCCGTCGGTCGGCGACACTTATAAGCTGGGAGATGCAAAGTTTACCATTGTTTCTCCGGGAAAAGAATACGATGACACAAACGGAAATTCCATCGCATTTATCCTGCATCACGGTAAGGAGTCATTTCTGTTTACCGGAGATGCAACCATGGAGGCGGAGCAGGATATGATTGATTCTGGGATTTCCCTGTCTGCGGATGTTTACCATGTGGGGCATCACGGCAGCTATACTGCCACCTCGGAAAAGCTTCTCAAAGCGGTGAAACCAAAGTATGCGCTCATCAGTTGCGGAGAGAAGAATTCCTATGGATTTCCGCATTCCGGCACGCTTGATAAGCTCAGAAAAGCAAAGGTGAAAGTATTCAGGACGGATGAACAGGGTAGCATTGTTGCAACCAGTACAGGAAAAAAACTGACATGGAGCTGCAGCCCTTCCAAAACCTGGCAGCCGGGGGAGAAGACCGGCTCGTCCGATACGGGAAAGGATGACGGGAAGACGGAGATTTCTTCGGATACCACGTATGTCTGCAACACAAATACCATGAAATTCCACAGACCGGACTGCGAGTCGGTTACGCAGATGAGTGCGAAAAACAGACTGGAAGTAACCTGCTCCAGAGACAGGCTGATTGCAGACGGATACAGCCCTTGCAAGAACTGTAAACCATGACAAAGGTACTGGACAAGAATTGAGGAAAAAGGTATAATATTTGTAAGAAATATCGAAAAGAAACCAATGAGAAAGGGGAACAAGATTATGATGTTTTTTAAAAATCTCAGTATCCGGTTTAAGATCCTGATTCCTGTTACGATTCTGGGTATCCTGATGGTTATTCTGGGACTCACAAGCTTAAACAGTGCAAATCAGATTATGAATGCCAGTGAGGAGATATCCGGCTCGGGCGTACAGAATCTGGAGCGATTGGACGAGATTGCCATTTCCTATCAGTCTCTTCGCCGTGTGGCTTTTGCACATATAGTAGAGAATGATGCAAGCCGGAAAAAGACGCTGCAGTCAGAAGCGGATTCTTTGAAAAAACAGATTGAAAATACCTGTGACGAATATGAGAAGATGATTACATCGGATGATACGGCACAGAGCTTTCAGCAGTTTCGGTCAGACTATACCGATTATCTGACGATTTATGATGAAATTTTGAAATACAGTTCCATGAGCCGGGACGAAGAGGCAGCCGAGCTTGCCAATAATGACTTGCGTCAGGCAGGTGTGGCTCTTACGGAGGAACTGGATGACCTTGTTGCGGTCAATAAGGAGAGCATAGAGAAAGCGGTTACAAAGCAGAACGGCATTTACAAGAAGGTAACAACCGTGAGCATTGTTTTACTGGTACTGAGCGTACTGGTACTGGCATTCGTTGTATTTATCTGCTGGAAGTGGGTATGCAAGCGCCTGATTAACATCAATGCACAGCTTCGTGATGTCATTGCAACCATTGATGCCGGTAAGGGAGATCTGACCAAGAGAGTACAGTGCTTCTGTACGGATGAGATTGGAACTCTGGCAGACGGTATCAACTCCTTTATCAAGACTCTGCAGAAGATTATGGGACAGATTAATACCAGTTCCGGTCAGCTTGGTTCCATTGTGAATCTGGTATCGGACAAGGTGTCCACAGCAAATACAAATTCATATGATATTTCTTCCGTTATGGAGGAACTGTCTGCATCCATGGACAGCATTTCCACTACCATAACAGACATCAAAGAGAATGTGGGTGTTGTGGATGAAAATATTATTGAACTGTCAGATGCTTCTCAGGGACTGCATGATTATGCGATGGATATGCAGAAGAGAGCCGAAAGCCTTGAAAAGAATGCAGTTGAGAACAAGCAGAATACCAGTGATGTCATCAACGATATTATCGATAAGCTGACCAAAGCTATTGAGAGCAGCAAGAGCGTGGATAAGGTAAATGATCTGACGGATGAAATCTTAAATATTTCCAGCCAGACGAACCTGTTGTCCTTAAATGCATCCATCGAGGCTGCGAGAGCAGGAGAAGCAGGACGCGGATTCGCAGTCGTGGCAGATGAAATCAGCCAGCTTGCAAATTCCAGCCGTGAGACTGCCAATAATATTCAGATCATCAACAATATGGTAATTGAGGCAGTAAAGGAACTGACAGACAGTGCGGATCTGATCGTTAAGTATATTAACGAGAGTATCCTTCCGGATTATGAAACCTTCGTGGGAGCCGGAAAGCAGTACAGTGATGATGCGGTTCGTGTAAATGAGACGGTTACCCGCTTCAATGATATGGCAGTCAACCTGCAGAAGCTGATGGAAAGCATTACGGATTCCATCAACGGCATCAACAATGCGGTTAATGAGAGCGCAGAGGGTGCGACAAATGTTGCAGCCAATACTTCCGGACTGGTAAAGGATATGGGAGAGATTGCCGATGCAATGAATGATAACAGACAGATTGCAGGAAATCTTACGGATGAGGCTGACCGCTTTATCAATCTGTAATCGGAATTGTTTGTTTCAAAAGGGAATGTCAAAGATGGGTTATATCATGGAGCTTCGCAGGGTTGTTGGACACAGACCGTTAATTATGACCTGTGCGGGCGTGCTGATTGTAAATGATAAGAATCAACTCCTTCTGGAGAAGAGGGCGGACAATGGACTTTGGGGATATCCCGGAGGTTCCATGGAGCCTGGTGACACTTTTGCGGAATGTGCGGCAAGAGAGGTATTGGAGGAGACCGGTCTGGTTTGTGATGAATTGATTCACTATATGAATCTGTCCGGAGAAGAGGTACATTATACTTATCCCAATGGGGATGAGATATATGCGGCAGAGGAGGTTTTCCTCTGCCGGAATTACCATGGGACAATACATATGCAAAAATCCGAAGTCAGTGAACTTCGCTTTTTTGATTTGTATCAGCTCCCCGGGAAGGATGAGATAAATCCAAACAATTATAAAGCAATAAACTGCTTCAGGGCAGAAAATGAACAGGGGGAGTTGTGCAAATGAGAAGAATGAAAAATTTGAAAAAATGGATTGCCGGAATTCTGTGTGCTGCAGTGTTTGCAGGCAGTATTCCGGTTGTTTCGGTGGAGGCTGCAAACACCACAACAACTAAGAAGACCTATACCGCTACGACAAGTGACAAAGTCCTTGCGCTGGAGGCAGAAGCAGGTGGATTGAACAAGGGTGATGAAGTAAAGGTCAGCATTAAGGTACCTGATTCCAGCAAGAAAATAAAGGAAATAACAGGACGTTTCGTGTATGATACAGAGGTGTTTGAGACACTTTTTGCGACGAACATTAAAGTGACGGACTCTGGGAAGGAAAGTAGTTCAAACTGGAAGAACATTCAGTATACTGAAAAATCTAAAGAACTCAGCGTGATTGGAGATGCCGCCGTGACAGGGGCTGCTATTACGATGACACTGAAAGTGAAGAAAACGGTTTCGGATACGCAGATTAGGTTAGATTATGCAGATTTGAAGCTTGTTTCTGAAAGCGGAAGTGAGTCTGATTCTTACATTCAAAACTTAAGTGTTACAGTAGAAAATACCGCAGCCAAAAAGCTGACATTGACCACCAATGATGTAACCGGAAGCACAAAGCTTGCTGTTCCTTATAATTTTACGGCGAATGATGGAATATCGGAGATTACCATTACAGCAAAGTATAATAATACCGTGCTGAAAAATCCGACGTTTACCTATGTGAGCATCATTGAGTCCAACAAAGAAAAATGGACATATAACGAAGAAAAAGATGGAGATTATACCAAGGTAAGTGCCACCTGTAAACTAAAGGCAGATATCAGTAATAAAGGTGTATTGTTCTATGTGAACTTTGAACCGGTAAAGGCGGCAACGGCCACAGCGGTTCCTTCAGAAGTTATTCTTTCCGTGGACAATGCGACGAACAATGCAGGGGATGTGTTTACACGGAGCAGTGCGGTAAGTATTGTATATATCACCACCAAAAGTACATCTTCTTCAACCACAACCTATACGCTCGGGGATGTTAATAATGACGGAAAGATTAATCTTGTGGATGCGTTGTATATTGTCCGTTATTGCAAGAAGACCAGAACATTGACAGAGACAGAGCTTAAAGCGGCTGATGTTACCAAGGACAATAAGGTAGATTTGGCCGATGCTACGTTAATTCTAAAAAAATATAACGGCGAATCAACGTCGTTTTAAGAGAGGATAAGTTATGTATTGCAGAAAATGTGGAAATGTCATTCCTGAGGGGATGAATGTGTGCGCTTACTGCGGAACTCCGGTTCAGGAAACAGAGAATACCGCAGGAGGAGAGAATAACGGTTCGGTTTATCGGGAGCAGGCTCCGTCCTATTCCGGACAATCGCCGAATCCTTCTTATTCTTATCAGAATCAGGGATATGGAACACCGCAGAATATGGACGGTGGTGCGAGAGGGCTTGGCATTGCTTCCATGGTACTGGGAATCATTGCTCTTTTGATTGCCTGTTGGAGTGCATGGTGGCTGACCATAATTTTGGCGGTGCTGAGTATTGTGTTTGGAATTATCTCCATACAGAAGAATGACAGCGGCAAGGGTATGTCCATTGCGGGAATTGCCTGCAGTGCAGTAGCATTGTTGATGGGCGTTCTTGTGGTGGCACTGGGAGCAGCACTGGCTACATGGATTATGGCGCTCTTTAGTTAGAGAATTAAGAGTCTTGAAATAGTTATGAGAGCCGGTTATTTATATTATAACCACAGGTTATAAAAAGATAAATACTTGACAAAAATAAATTATAGTATTATTATCTAGTAAACACAGAAAGGAAAGTGGGTTTTCCGAAATGAGAAGACAGGCATTATCGCTTCTGGTTGAGAATAATCCGGGTGTGACAAGTCGCATTTCCGGTCTTTTCAGCCGCAGAGGATACAATATTGACAGTTTTTCGTCAGGAGTGACAGCGGATCCGAAGTATACGAGGATTACCATTGTCGCAAGCGGAGAAGAACAGATACTGGAACAGATTGAGAAGCAGCTTGAAAAGCTGGAGGATGTTTTGGACATCAAGAAACTGGAGCCGGGATTTTCCGTTACCAGAGAGCTGATTCTGGTGAAGATACGGGCAAAGGATACCGAGCGTCAGGCAATCATGAATGTGACCGAGATTTTCCACGGTAAGATTGTGGATGTCACCCATGATTCCATGGTGATTGAGCTGGTGGGACATCAGGACAAACTGGATGCATTTCTGGATCTGTTGGACGGGTATGAGATTTTGGAGCTTGCCCGTACCGGAATCACCGGACTTACGAGAGGTTCGGATGATGTCAGATTTTTAGATTAAATCGCTTACCAATAAAATTATATATAAAAGTATTTTAGGAGGACAAAAAATTATGTCAGAAGCAAGAATGTTTTATCAGGAAGATTGTAATCTTTCTTTATTGGAAGGAAAGACAATCGCAGTCATTGGTTATGGAAGCCAGGGACACGCACATGCACTGAATGCCAAGGAGTCCGGTTGCAACGTAATCATTGGTCTGTACGAAGGCAGCAAGTCATGGGACAAGGCTGTTAAGCAGGGATTTGAAGTATACACAGCAGCAGAGGCAGCTAAGAAGGCAGATATCATCATGATTCTGATCAACGATGAGAAGCAGGCTGATATGTACAAGAACGATATTGAGCCAAACCTTGAGCCAGGCAACATGCTGATGTTTGCACATGGTTTCAACATTCATTACGGATGTATCGTACCTCCAAAGGATGTAGATGTAACTATGATCGCACCTAAGGGACCGGGACATACTGTTCGTTCTGAGTATCAGGCAGGTAAGGGTGTTCCTTGTCTGGTTGCTGTTGAGCAGGATGCAACAGGTAAGGCATTGGATATTGCACTTGCATATGCACTTGCAATCGGTGGAGCAAGAGCAGGTGTTCTTGAGACCACATTCCGTACCGAGACAGAGACAGACCTTTTCGGTGAGCAGGCAGTACTTTGCGGTGGTGTATGTGCTCTTATGCAGGCAGGTTTCGAGACTCTGTGCGAGGCAGGATATGATCCGAGAAATGCATACTTTGAGTGTATCCATGAGATGAAGCTGATCGTAGATCTGATTTACCAGTCAGGTTTCGCAGGAATGAGATATTCCATCTCCAACACAGCAGAGTATGGTGATTATGTAACAGGACCTAAGATTGTTACAGAGGATACCAAGAAGGCTATGAAGCAGATCCTTTCCGATATTCAGGATGGTTCATTTGCTAAGGAGTTCTTACTGGATATGTCCCCTGCAGGACGTCAGGTTCACTTCAAGGCTATGAGAAAGCTTGCTTCCGAGCATCCGTCAGAGAAGGTCGGAGAGGAAGTTCGTAAGTTGTATAGCTGGAACAACGAGGATGATAAGTTCATCAACAACTAAAAAAATTAAAATAAAATGCAAGTCTTTGAAAAAAAGGCTTGCATTTTTGTTTGGGGTATGATAGTATAATAGACGGTTCGTTGGTCAAGCGGTTAAGACGCCGCCCTCTCACGGCGGAAACACGGGTTCGAGTCCCGTACGAACTGCTAGAGCTTGCATCAGGAAGGATGTAAGCTCTTTTGCTTTACAGATGGGATT
>JAQXZD010000100.1 GCA_029227035.1 Lachnospiraceae bacterium | reverse complement strand
CAATTTTGTTTTATTTTTTGCAGCCATGGAAATGGCTGCTTTTCATGACTCAATATTATGCCAAAGCTTTTTCAATGTTTTTTCAAACTGTTCCAGTTCCTCCGTACTGATATCACCATGAAGCTTTTTCATAAATTGATACATATGTTGTGTAAGATGCTCGCTGGACGCAATTCCTTCTTCCGTCGGAGCAATTATGTTTTTCCGCGAATCCTGCGCCGATACTTCTCTGCTTATATATCCACGATTTTCCAATGTCCGAAGCATTTGGTTTGCAGTGGAACGTTTTATCGAAAAAAGTTCCTCTATATCCTTCTGATAAATCTCCTTTCCAGTGTTTTGAGATAAATACTGGAGTATAAAACATTGATGAACCGTAAGATTATCTGTTTCTGTTGTGATCTGATTCATCTTATGATATATCAGATTTGATAAGATACGAATGTCAATTCCTAATCTTTCAATTGCCATAATTTTTTATTTCTCCAAAGACTGCTCTATAAATGCGCAATTCCAATCGTAAGCATACTTACATATTGTAGACCGTTTACTTTCTTATGTCAATAATTTTGCATGCTCTATTCTTCCATATACAATACGCCAAGTGTACCCGGTCCGCAATGGGATGAAATTACTCCACCGGCCCGTGTCTCCAGAATCTCATCGAAATGATGCAGACTCTTTAAATATTCCTTTACCTGCTCCACAGTTGCCCTGTCGCAACCGGAATGTGTCACAAACACCCGGCTCTTTCCGGCATGCTTCAGCTTTTCCTCCATCTCCCGAACATAAGCCATGACCACATGATCCATTTTACCTCTGTACTTTTTCCCGGGAGTCATTTTTCCATCAATGACATCAATTCTCGGATGCAGTTTTAAGGCACCGCCTGCCAGTGCCGTAAGGCCGCCACACCTTCCTCCTCTGTACAGATACACAAGCGTGTCCACCACAAAGCTAGCCCTTACCTTGTCCTTTTTTATCTCAATATGGCGGACAATCGTCTTAGCATCTACACCGGATTCTGCCAGCACCGCCGCCTCAATGACCAGATGCCCAATTCCTGTGGACAGATTTGCAGAGTTCACCACATGCACACGTTCTGCCGCCGCCAGTTCCTCCGCGGCCAGCCTCATCACATTCGCCGTGGTAGACATGTCCTCCGAAATCGAGAACACAACAAGCTCCATCCCCTGATCCAGATACTTCCGAAACAACTCCTCTGCCTCTTCCATCCCAACCGCCGAAGTCTTCGGTGTTGTCTTATTTGCATCCGACCATGCATAAATCTCGTCCGGCGTAATGTTGACACCATCCAGATATTCCTCCTCTCCCAAAAGGATATGGAGCGGAAGGATTTCTATATTGTAACGCTCTATTAATTCCTTCGACAAATCACATGTACTGTCTGATATTATTTTTACCACAAAATTTCTCCCTGTTTCTGATTTTTCGCTTTATCTTGCCATTTCTTTATCTCTAACGGCTAAAATCACATCTAAATAAGGCATGATATCTTCTAATGTATATCCCATTCGTTCTATATACTTACTTTGAATAACAGTATCATTCCCCAACAAAAAATAAGTTCTTGCGACGTCATATAACGCAGGTCCCTTACACACATTCATCATATCGATTAATACTAAATTATCATCTTTATCAACCAATACATTCCCCAAATGAAAGTCACCATGAATTAAGCAATTATCATCCGGCAGCAATTCTATTTTAGCAATTGTCTCTTTATCTGTTGCAAACATTTTCAGAAAATCTTTATAGGACATCACATCATCTACCCTGCATTGTAATAACTGCTTATGAAATTCCGCAAACCTATCAATCCATACATCATATGATATTTCATTTTTCTCATTAAATTTATGGTACAGTTCTTCCCCTGCAATTCGGTCATATACAATTCCTTCTCGTCCGTTTTCAGTGATTATTTTATAAGCCTTGGGGGTTCTTACACCTGATTTTTCCAACACGGTCGCATTATAAAAATCATGTTTAACATAATCATCCGGATATCCGGAATAAAATAACTTGCAGATCAAGCCATCACCATACTCATATACTTCCGCAGTATTTCCCTTTGCTATCTGATTCATATCCACCTCAAACTTCAAATTTATCAATTGTTATTATCAAGTTCCAATCTAATTTTCAAAGAAAAACACATCTGCAGGTGTTCCATCTTCATAATCAACTTCGCTATTCGGATAAGCAATAACCTGTTTTTTCTTCCGGCACTTCGGGATAATCACTTATCATCACGAAACCGGCTAATGTACCATCCACTTTTATAAAATATGGATATCTGTTTTCCTCTTCAAAATAACAATCCAAATATTCGTATCCATAATTTCCATCAGCATTCACATCTGTCTTTTCCCACTGAGAAAATTCGTATAGATACTTTTCTATCAAATTGGTTAATACCATTTTTTCATTTGCTTGTACTTCTACAAGTTCTATTTCCATATAGGTGTACTCCTTAACGCTGTCTCTATTTTTATCTGCCAAAATAAAATATAGTATACCACGCATCTCTATTCTTAACAATCTTTTTAACACTTTAGTATGGCTCAACAAAGAATTTCATACTTATATAATCTGGAATTTTGTCCATTTTTGAGACTTATAACGCCAAATAAATATGCCTCCTCTAAGTACAAGATCCATACTCATGCCAATTGCGATACCGATAACTCCCCAATCCAGCCATAAGCCAAACAACGCTGAAAAGAATAAACGTGCAGCAATCGTTAGAAAAATGGAAACCAACACTGTAAATTTTACATCGCCAGCCGCTCGAAGTCCATTTCCCAGTGAACCGGCAAACGGATAGGCAAGTCCATTGAAAATATTGTTGATAAGAACAAGCCATATTACAAGTGATTTTGCTTCTGCCGAAATAGCCGAATGCTTAAGAATAAGTGGCGTAATAGCAAACACAAAAACATTCCAAAAGACAGACAGAAGCAAAGTAATTTTATTCAGTTTTTTAAAGTAGTAATTAGCACTGTCAATATCCCTTGCTCCCATGCACTGACCGATTACTGTTGTATATACAGGGGCCATTGCAAGTCCCATAATGGATGCTAATGACCAAATACTCTGTGCTACTCCGTTGGCCGCAATTTGATAAGTACCGAACAGTGCCACCATACTGGAAAGTGCCACTTTCACCAATTGGTGTACACCGTTTTCTATTCCGTTTGGCAATGCAATACCCATAATCTTTTTTAGTAAACTACCATCCCATGTAAAAATTTTGTTTACTCTATATTGAATTTCATTTTTCCTGTTGAAACAGTACACAGTGACTGCTACCGCAGAAAGAATGCGGGAAATAAAAGCAGGATATGCAACACCGGCAGCACCTAAATCCAGCATAAACACACCGATACAATTTCCTATAATGTTTATGATATTTGCAACTGCTGAGATATACATGGTTGCATTAGCCTTTCCCATACACCGGCAAAAGGCCGCCCCTGCGTCATATATCGCAAGTGCCGGGAGTGACCATGTAGTTATGATTAAATATGTTTTACTTGCCTCCATAACTGCAGGTTCCACTTTTCCAAACAGCAGTGAAAGAAGCTGATTGTCAAAAAGCAAAATTACGGCAGATAATAGAACAGATAACAAAGCAGAAATCATTAAAAGCTGGCTCGCCGCTTCTTCTGCTTTTTTATGGTTTTTATTTCCAATATATTGGCTGATAATGACCGCTCCTCCGGAAGAAAGCGCCGTAAACAGAAAAATCAGAATTGTATTGAATGAGTTAACCAGCGATACTCCGGATACATCTGCTTCGCTGGAAAAACTGACAACAAAAGTGTCTGCAATTCCTACCAGCATTAAAAGAAATTGCTCAACAAAAAGTGGAATAATCAAATTCCTTAAATCTTTATTGGAAAACATTTTGTACCTCGTATTTCCGACTAAGGTATTG